>NZ_JAOCLR010000006.1:0-280130 GCF_029845405.1 Pigmentiphaga sp. GD03639 | reverse complement strand
CGATCAGTTCCCTGTCCCAACCGAGCTTTTCACGGATCAGCGTTCGGGCCATTGCCCTGAAGCCATGCCCGGTGATGTCCTGCTGGGTGTCGTAGCCCAAGGCGCGCAGCGCGCTGTTCATCGTGTTGTTCGATATGTACCGAGAGAAGCCGTCTTTCCCTCGCCGGCGGGATACGCTCTTGAACACAGGTCCCGATGGGCCGGTGATCGTGTGCAACCGGGTAAGGATCTCGATGACCTGACGCGGCAGCGGCACGATGTGCGGGGGCGTCTGATTGTCGAACTTGTGAATCTCCCGCAGCTTCATGATGTGCGGAGGGCAGGTCCAGATGCCGGCATCTAGGTCGAGCTGCTCCCATTCCATCATGCGTATCTGACCGGGCCGCTGGAACACGTAGGGCATGATCTGCAGAGCGCAGCAGACGGTGTAGTGCCCCTTGTAGCCGCGGATGTCGCGCAAGAGCTTCCCGATCTTCTCGGGATCGAGCATGGTGGCGTAGTGCTTCACCCTAGGGGTGCGCAACTTGAAGTCGGCAACGCTCTTGGCCATGAAGTTCTCGCCCGGCTCCAGCACGCCGACTGTGACGGCCCTGGCGTAAACGCGTTGCAGGCTTTCGCGCAGGCGGATGGCGGTCTCCCTCGTGCCGGCCAGAGAGACCGCCTCCAGGCACTGCAGGACATCCATCTGGCTGAGGGTGTTGATGGGGTGGCGCCCCAGTCTGGGAAAGGCATGCAGTTCCAGCTGCCGAAGAATCTTCTGGCTGTAGCTCTCGCTCCACTCGTGCAGCTCGGTCGCGTGAGCATGCCACTCGCGCGCCACCTTCTCGAAGGTGGCCAGCGCCTGGCGCACGGCTTCCTGGCGTTCTTCATGCTTTCTGACGCGAGGATCCTTGCCCATGGCAAGGTGCCGCCGCTGTTCCGCCGCGAGGTCTCGGGCACCGGCCAGAGAGATCTCCGGGTAGGGACCCAGCGTCAGCTTGACCCGCCTACCGTCGACGCTGGGATAGTTGAACTGCCAGCTCTTGCCGCCGCCTGGACGGACACGAAGATAGAGCTTGTCCCCGTCGGACAGTAGGTACTCCTTGTCCGCAGGCTGGGCTTGTTCGATGATCTTGGCAGTGAGTCTCATAGCCGCGCTCCCGGCGTGTTCCCCAGATAGACAGGGAACAGGGTAAGGGAACACGTCGGGGAACAAAAACCCCGGGATTCGGTGGAACCCGATGCAACGCTATGGGACAGGCTTCTGGCGTAAGCCCATGTTTTCTCAAGGAAAATGGGACTTTGTGAAACCGGATGGGAAAGGGGGATGGTGGCCTGGGGCGGAATCGAACCACCGACACGCGGATTTTCAATCCGCTGCTCTACCAACTGAGCTACCAGGCCAGTGTCGCAACGAGCGCTGCAACGAAACGCTTTACGGCTACGCGAAATTAAGCGCGTCCCGTAAAGAACGCAGGATATTACACACTTTTTTCCCGCTTGGCAAAGCGCTCGGCCCTATGCGACCGCCCGTCGCACCCTCCCCCGCCCCGACCCTTTATAATGGCGGGTGGCCCTCCTCATCCGGGCCCTTTTTCCTGCCCATGTCCGTCGACGTCCTTACATTCGGCCTGAACCACGTCTCCGCCCCGGTCTCGGTGCGGGAACGGGTGTCGCTACCGCTGGAGCTGGTTCGCCCGGCGCTGGCGGGGTTGCGGTCGGCGTTCGGGGGCGCGGTGCGCGAAGCGGCCATCCTGTCCACCTGTAATCGCACCGAGATCTACTGTGCGGCCGAACCGGGTGTGGCCGAGCATCTGCCGGCCTGGCTGGCGGACTATCGCCAGTTCGACAACCGGTCGCTGCAGCCGCATTTGTATCGGCATATCCATCACGACGCCGTCCGGCACGCGTTCCGCGTGGCCAGCGGGCTGGATTCGATGGTGCTGGGCGAGCCGCAAATCCTCGGGCAGATGAAGGACGCCGTGCGCGCCGCCGAGGAAGCCGGGGCGATGGGCACGCTGCTGCACCAGTTGTTCCAGCGCACGTTCTCGGTGGCCAAGGAGGTCCGTTCGCAGACCGCGATCGGCGCGCAGTCGGTGTCGATGGCCGCGGCGGCGGCGCGGCTGGCCGAGCGGGTGTTCGGCGACCTGGCCGAGGTCAATGTGCTGCTGATCGGCGCGGGCGAGATGATCGAGCTCTGTGCGACGCACCTGGCCGCGCATC
The DNA here is from genome assembly GCF_029845405.1 of Pigmentiphaga sp. GD03639. Lineage (NCBI taxonomy): Bacteria > Pseudomonadati > Pseudomonadota > Betaproteobacteria > Burkholderiales > Alcaligenaceae > Pigmentiphaga > Pigmentiphaga sp. GD03639. The sequence continues at coordinate 277,928 of NZ_JAOCLR010000006.1, read as the reverse complement.
ATCCGAAGAAGATGGTGGTGGCCAATCGCACGGTGGAACGGGCCGAGACGCTGGCCTCGAAGTTCTCGGCCGGTGCGATGCGGCTGTCGGAACTGCCCGAGAAGCTGGCGGATTTCGACGTGGTGGTGTCCAGCACCGCGAGTTCGCTGCCCATCCTGGGGCTGGGCATGGTGGAACGCGCCACCAAGACGCGGCGCCACCGGCCGATGGTGATGATCGACCTGGCAGTGCCGCGCGACATCGAACCCGAGGTCGGCCGGCTGGACGACGTCTACCTGTATTCGGTGGACGACCTGGGCCGCCTGGTGCAGAACGCGTCCGACGCGCGCAAGGCGGCGGTGGTGCAGGCCGAGGCCATCATCGAGACCCGGGTACAGAATTTCATGCACTGGATGGATACGCGCACCATCGTGCCGGTCATCCGTGACCTGCACCAGGCGGCCGACGCGATGCGGCAGGCCGAACTGGATCGCGCCCGCAAGGCGCTGGCCCGGGGCGATGCGCCGGAGCAAGTCCTGGAACAATTGGCGCATGGCCTGACGCAGAAGTACCTGCACGGTCCGCTGTCCGCCCTCAACCATAGCGAAGGCGCCGACCGCCAGCAGCTGCTGGCCTGGTTGCCGCGCCTGTTCTCGTCGCGCTCTGAGCGCAACCACTAGCCTTTCATGAAAGCATCGATGCGGGCCCGGCTCGAGCAGTTGTCTCGACGCCTTGCCGAACTGGACGCGTTGCTCGCGGCGCCTGAAACCGCCAGCGACATGGACACCTTTCGCAAGTTGTCGCGGGAACGCTCGGAGATCGAACCGGTCGCCAATGGCTTCAAGCAGTACGAAGGCACCGAGGCGGACATCGAGACGGCCCAGGAGATGCTGGGCGATCCCGACATGAAGGCCATGGCCGAGGAAGAGCTGCGCGCGGGCCGGGACCGGCTGGAGGAACTGGAAGGCGAGCTGCGCATCCTGCTGCTGCCGCGCGACCCGGACGACAACCGCAGCCTGTTCCTGGAAGTGCGCGCCGGCACGGGCGGCGACGAGAGCGCGCTGTTCGCGGGCGACCTGCTGCGCATGTATACCCGCTATGCCGAGCGCAATCGCTGGCAGGTTGAGATCATGTCGATGAGCGAATCGGAGCTTGGCGGCTACAAGGAAGTGATCGCGCGCATCGCGGGCGACGGCGCCTACGGCAAGCTCAAGTTCGAATCGGGCGGCCATCGCGTGCAGCGCGTGCCGGCCACCGAAACGCAAGGCCGCATCCATACGTCCGCCTGCACGGTGGCCATCATGCCGGAAGCGGACGAGGTGGCCGAGGTGCAGATCAATCCCGCCGACCTGCGCATCGACACTTTCCGCGCCAGCGGCGCGGGCGGGCAGCACATCAACAAGACCGATTCGGCCGTGCGCATCACCCACCTGCCCACGGGCATCGTGGTCGAATGCCAGGACGACCGATCGCAGCACCGCAACCGCGACAAGGCGATGAAGGTGCTGGCCGCCCGCATCAAGGACAAGGAGCAGCGCGAGCGCCACGCCAAGGAAGCGGCGCACCGCAAGAGCCTGGTCGGCTCGGGTGACCGTTCCGAGCGCATCCGCACCTATAACTTCCCGCAGGGCCGGGTGACCGACCACCGCATCAACCTGACCCTGTACAAGCTGCAGAACGTGCTGGACGGCGACCTGGAGGAGCTGATCTCCGCCCTGGCCTCGGAACACCAGGCCGAGCTGCTGGCCGCGCTGGGCGACGACTGAACGCCATGGCGGCCTGCGCGCGCGAGCTGATCGCCGGCAGCGGGCTGCCGCTGCTGGAGGCGCGCATGCTGCTCGAGCGGGCCCTGGGCGTCGGCCGTGCGTGGCTGATCGCCCACGACGACGAGGCCCTGCCCGACGACCGGGCCGCGGTCTTCCGGGACTGGGCGCGGCGGCGCGGCAATGGCGAGCCCATGGCCTACCTGCTGGGCGAGCGCGAGTTCATGGGCCACGATTTCCAGGTGTCGCCGGCGGTGCTGATTCCCCGCCCCGAAACCGAGCTGCTGGTGGAAACCGCGCTGGAGCACCTGCGCGGCCGGGCCAACCCGCGTGTGCTGGACCTGGGCACCGGCAGCGGCGCCATCGCCGTCTCGATCGCGCTGGCGCGTCCCGACGCGGCGGTCCAGGCCACGGACCTGAGCGCCGAGGCGCTGGCGGTGGCCGCCGCCAACGCCTCGCGGCTGGGCGCTGCCGTCACGTTCGCCCGGGGAGACTGGTACAGGGCCTTGAACGGTGCCGCGCCCGCCCCCACCTATGACGTGATCGTCTCCAATCCGCCCTACATCGCCGCCGCCGATCCGCACCTGTCGCAAGGCGACCTGCGCCATGAACCGCCGCTGGCCCTGACGGACCGGGCCGACGGGCTGGAGGCGCTGCGCGCCATCGTCCGCGGCGCCCCGGCCTGGCTCAAGCCCGGCGGCGCGCTCTGGATGGAGCATGGCTGGGACCAGGCCGCCCGGGTGCGGGACTTGCTGCACGCGGCCGGATTCGCCCGCGTCGAAAGCCGCCGCGACCTGGCGGGCATCGAGCGGATTTCCGGCGGGTACCTATAATCGACATCATCACCTTTCACTCTGTACGAGGATCGCCATGAGCGACGTGCAAGATTTCATCCGGCAGACCGTTACCGACAACCCTGTCGTGCTGTTCATGAAGGGCACCGCCCAGTTTCCGCAATGCGGCTTCTCGGGGCGCGCCATCCAGCTGCTCAAGGCCAACGGCGTGCGCCAGCTGGCCACCGTGAACGTGCTGGAAGACGACGCGGTCCGCCAGGGCATCAAGGAATATTCCAACTGGCCCACCATCCCGCAGCTCTACATCAAGGGCGAGTTCATCGGCGGCTCGGACATCCTGGCCGAACTGCACGAAAGCGGCGAACTGAAGCAGTTGCTGACGGACGCCGGCGTCGTGGCCTGATCCGGAACCGCCCGCCATGCGGATCTACCTGGCCGGGCCGGACGTATTCCGGCCCGACGCCCGCGCCCATGGCCAACGGCTGAAGGCGGCCTGCGCCCGGCACGGCCATGAAGGGCTGTTTCCCCTGGATGAACCGGTTACGCACGCCGCGTCCCCGGACGCGGCGCGGGGCATCTACCGGGCCAACCTGGCGCTGCTGGAGCGGGCCGACGTGGTGATGGCCAACCTGGCGCCTTTCCGTGGCCAGGAGCCGGATTCGGGCACGGCGTTCGAGATCGGCTATGCGGCCGCGCGGGGCAAGCCCGTCTGGGCCTACGCCGACGATACGCGGCCGCTGGCGCAGCGCGTCGCCACCGGCACGGATGCCCAAGGCCGTCCGGTCGACGCCCGGGGCCACCTGGTCGAGAATTTCGGACTGGGCCTGAACCTGATGCTGGCCTGCAGCGTCACCCTGGTCCGGGGCGGCCCCGACGACTGCTTGCAAGCCATTGCCGCGGCGCATGCGGCCTCTCCCTCCCACCAGGAGTCATCATGAATGTCACGCGCAACGCGCTCGCGGCCGTGGCGCTGGCCGCCGCGCTCCATGCCCCCCAAGGCCATGCCGCCGACGCGGCCGCCATCGAGACCGAGACGCAGATGCTCAAGACACTGCTGACGGCCATCGAAGCCGGCAACTACCAGCAATTCGTGTCCTCGGGCAGCGCCGATTTCGCCAAGCTGGACCGCGCCCAGTTCGATGCCGTGGCGACGCAGCTGGGACCGCGCCTGCATGCCGGCTACCAGGTGCAGCGCCTGGGCGACTACCGGCAGCAGTCCTACGAATTCTCGCTGTGGAAGATCACGTTCAAGGACGGCGGCGACGACCTGGTCGGCACGCTGAACCTGCAGGGCGGCAAGGTCGGCGGCTTCGTGCTGCGCTGATCAGGCCCGCCGGTGGGCGGCCGCGGGCAGCCGCCGCACCCAGAACGCATACAGGGACAGGGCCGACAGCGTGCACACGGCCATGATGCCGGTGATGGCCCGCGCGCTGTGGCCGTCGTAGAGCATGGTCACCAGCGATCCCGACAGCGCGCCCACCGCCATCATCACGCAGCTGACCACGGCCGAGGCCACGCCCGCCACCTCGGGCAGCGGTTCCACCGCCGCGTGCGAGGCGTTCGGCGCGATCATGCCGAACGAGAAAGTGTTCAGCATCAGCAGCGGCACCAGCGACCACGCCGACAGGGCATCGGCGAACCCCAGCACCGCCAGCAGCACGCTGGTCGAGCTCGACAGGATCAGTCCGGTCCACAGGAGCTTGTGGGGCGCGATGCCGCGCGCGTTCAGGCGGCCGTTGATGAGCGAGGCCGCCATGATGCCGAATGCCGTCATCGCGAACACGGCGCCGAAGGCCTGCGGCGACATGCCCAGCAGCTGCATCATCAAGAGCGGCGATCCGGTGATGTAGGCGAACTGGCAGCCGAAGGTCAGCGCGTTGACCAGGGTGTTGCCCAGCAGGACGGGATTGCTCAGCACCCGCGCGTAGGTGCGCAGCAGCGCGCCCACCGAGATGCGCACGGGCGCGGCATCCGCCGGCCGGGTCTCGGCCATGCCCAGGTACACCGCCAGGGTCGTCGCCACGCCCGCCAGGGCCATCACCCCGTAGATCGAGCGCCAGCCGGCGAAGTACATGACCCAGCTGCCCAGCGTGGGCGCGATCATCGGCGCGACGATGCGCATGCTGGCGACATACGACAGGCGGGCGCGCGCGATGTGGCCCTGGAACAGGTCGCGCACGATGGTCAGCGCCATGACCGAGCCGGCGCCCGCCCCCACCCCTTGCAGCACCCGGAACACCAGCAGCGAAGCCAGACTGGGCGCCAGTGCGCACGCCGCGCTGGCCAGCGAGAACAGCACGCCGCCGAACAGTACGATGGGGCGGCGGCCGTAGCGGTCGGCCAGGGGGCCGTAGGCCAGCGGCGCGATGGCGAAGCCGGCCAGGAACAGGCTAAGGGTCAGGGCGGCGCTGGAGGGAGGAACGTGCAGGTCCAGGCCGATGGCGGCCAGGGCGGGCAGCGCCATGTCGGTGGAGAGCGCCGGCAGCGCGGACAATGAGGCCAGAAGCAGGACGAAAGCCGCGGAGTCGGGACGTATGCGCATGGCCGGCAGTTTACCGCCTTTGCCCCCGCCGGCCCGGCCCCCGACGGGAGCCGGACCGGATCCCGCGTCAGAACGTGATGTTGGCGGCCAGCCAGAACGTGCGGCCCGGCTGGATGGTGCCCCGGGTCGATTGCGCGGAATGGATGTACTCGTTCAGGTACACCGTCTCCCCGGCCCCGTTCACGTAGGACTTGAACTTCATGAAGTCCTTGTCCAGCAGGTTGTAGACCGTGCCGGTCAGGGTCACGTTCTTCGAGACCTTGTAGGACCCGCCCAGGTGCAGCAGCGAGTAGGCCTTCAGGTCGCCCACCTGCTGTTGGGCCAGGAGGTTGTCGCCGGTGAGCGCGGCCGGATCGCCGTCGAAGCGCCGGCTCTTGCCGCGGAACTCTGCGCGCAGCCACATGGCGAACTTGTCGGTGGCCTGCCAGCGCAGGTTGGCGTTGGCCATGTGCTTGGGCGTGTCGGCCAGCTTGCCGCCGTAGACGCCGCCGTTCTTCACTTCGCTGTCGGTGAAGGTGTAGTTCAGCCCCAGCGTCCAGCGTGGCGCCAGCGGCACGCGGGTGCCCAGCTCCAGGCCGCGCGTGGTGGCCTGCTCCAGGTTGACCTGCTGGCCGAACTCGGCCTGGGTGGGCAGCGCGCCGATCGAGATGCAGCCCGGCTGGTTGGGGTTGGCCGCGTAGTCGCAGTTCGGGATGCCCTTGGCCGCGGCGGAGATCTTGTCCTTGAAGCGGTTGTGGAACAGCGTCGCATTGGCGGTCAGGCCGGCCAGGTTGTCGTAGTTGACGCCGAATTCCGTGCTGGTGCTGACCTCGGGCTTGAGGTTGGGATTGCCGATGGTGAGCGTGCGGCCCTGGCCGCTGATGCCATTGATGCCGTCGTGCAGCTGGTTCAGGCGAGGCGTGCGGTAGCCGCGGCTGACACCGCCCTTGACCGTCCAGTTGGGCGTGGTGTTCCAGACCAGGTAGCCGCGCGGGCTGAAATGGCCGCCGAAGGCATCGTGGTGGTCGTAGCGCACGCCGGTGGTCAGGGCAAGATCTTCGCGCAGGCGCCATTCGTCCTCGGCGAACAGCGACTTGGTGGTCTGCTTGTAGCGCTGGGTGGCCAGGCTGTCCGTCATCTCGGCATCCCAGTACTGGCCGCCCAGGGTCAGCATGTGCGAGTCGCCGATGGCCTTGACCAGCTTGGTGTCGAGCACGACGTTGGTGGTTTCCAGCTTGCGGGGCGCGCCCGGCACCAGCACCGCCGCGAGCGGCGAATTGGCGGCGATGTTGGGCACCGTGCGGCCCAGCGTCTCGGTGTTGTTGACCATCAGGCTCGATTGCAGCGTGCCGAACTCGAACCGGCTGGTGTGGCCGACGGCCAACTGGTCGCGGTTGAAGCGCAGGTCGCGGCTGTAGCCGTTGTAGGTGTTGGTGGACGGGTCGTCCAGCGTGCCGAGCTGGCTTTCGTCGTTGTTGTACCACTGGCGCGAGCGGTCGACATCCAGCCAGAAATCATGCTGCTTGTTCGGCGTCAGCGTGAGCTTGGCGCCGGCCGTGTAGATGCGCGATTCCACCGGCGCCGGTCCGCGCTTGCTGATGCTGCCCGTACCCTCGGGCAGGTCGATGTCGGTCGCGCCGCGGTTGAAGATGCCGCCGCGCACGGCCAGGCCCAGCATGTCAGGTACCAGCGGGCCGCTTACGTAGAAATTCGCGTTGGAGGTATCGCCGAAGTCGCTGTTCTGCGGGATGCCCTTGTCGAAAGTGATCGAGCCGCCCCAGGCCGTGGCGACCTTCTTGGTGATGATGTTGACCACCCCGCCCATGGCGTCCGAGCCGTAGAGCGTGGACATGGGCCCGCGGATGACTTCGATGCGCTCGATGGCCGAGAGCGGCGGCATGAAGCTGGTGCTGGTCTCGCCGAAGCCGTTTGGCGTGACGTCGCCGGCGGCGTTCTGGCGCCGGCCGTCGATCAGGATCAGCGTGTACTCGCTGGGCAGGCCGCGGATGCTGATGTTCAGGCCGCCGGTCTTGCCGGTATTGCCGCGCACGTCCACCCCTTCGACCTCGCTCAGGGCTTCCGCCAGGTTGTTGTAGCGCTTCTCCTGCAGGGCCTCCTGTCCGATCACCGTGATGCTGGCGGGGGCGTTCTTGATTTCCTGCTCGTAGCCGGTCGCCGTCACGACGATGGGCGCGAGTTCGGTCGTGGCTTCCTGCGCCAGGACCTTGCCGGAGGCAAGCGCGGCAAGGACGGCAAGATGGGACGTGGACAGCAGGAAAGGAATGCCCCGGGCGGCTAAAGCCATTCTTGAAGTTCTCCAGGTGGATGGGGGGGAATCCGCGCGGGCGCCGCAGAACGCCTCGGGCGAACCTGACAAAAAGCTGACTTACACAAAGCTGAACGGCACGAATAATAATCATTCTTATCATCATTTGTCGAATCCGGGTCCGCTCGCCTCGTTTCCGGGCACGTCTTTGGTGCATTGCACAAGATTGGGGTGCGCACTTGGCGCCATCCGCGGGGTTTCCGGGCATACGGCCGATGGCATGGCTATTGCTTGATGGATGTGCCGGCCAATGCGGGCCGGTAGACAACTCAGCGGTAGGAACAACGGCGTTCCGCGGCGACCAGGCACGGCCTTGTTCGCGCGGAACGCTTTTTTTTGCCTGGAGCGCCGGATGACACAGACCCCCTCGCACGATTCTTCGCCTGCAGCCGCCCCCGATGGGCGACGGCGCAGGCTGCTGACAGCCGGCGCCGCCACGGGCCTCATGAGCCTGGTCGATCCGCTGGTGCGCGCCGGCGCCTGGGCGGCGGGCTCGGACGCGCCCGAAAAGGCCGAGGTCAAGATCGGCTTCATCCCGCTGACCGACTGCGCCTCGGTGGTGATGGCATCCACGCTCGGGCTGGACAAGAAGTACGGGGTGAAGATCACGCCGGTGAAGGAAGCGTCGTGGCCCGGCGTGCGGGACAAGCTGGTCAACGGCGAGCTGGACCTGGCCCACGTCCTGTACGGCCTGATCTACGGCGTGCAGCTGGGCATAGGCGGCCCGCGCAAGGACATGGCGGTGCTGATGAACCTGAACAACAACGGCCAGGCCATCACTCTTTCCGGCAAGCTCAAGGACAAGGGCGTGCGCGACGGCGTCACGCTGGCCAAGCTGATGAAGAGCGAAAAGGCCGAGTACACCTTCGCGCAGACCTTCCCGACCGGCACGCACGCGATGTGGATCTATTACTGGCTGGCCGCCCACGGCATCAATCCCATGCGCGACGCCAAGGTGATCACCGTGCCGCCGCCGCAGATGGTGGCGAACATGCGGGTCGGCAACATGGACGGTTTCTGCGTGGGCGAGCCCTGGAACGCGCGGGCCATCATCGACAGGATAGGCTTCACGGCCACCACCACCCAGGGCATCTGGACCGACCATCCCGAGAAGGTCCTGGGCACGACCGCGGAGTTCGTGCAACGCTATCCGAACACCGCGCGCGCCGTGACGGCGGCGGTGCTGGAGGCGGGCAGGTTCATCGACGCCTCGGCCTCCAACCGCCGCAAGACGGCCGAGACCATCGCCGCCAAGTCGTATGTCAACACCGACATGGACGTGATCCTGGACCGCATGCTGGGGCGCTACTCGGACGGCCTGGGCAAGACCTGGGACGACCCCGACGCGATGAAATTCTTCAACGACGGCGCCGCCAACTTCCCCTACCTGTCGGACGGCATGTGGTTCCTGACCCAGCATAAGCGCTGGGGCCTGCTCAAGAGCCATCCCGACTATCTCGCGACGGCGCGGCAGGTCAATCGCATCGACGTCTACAAGCAGGCCGCGAGCGCGGCCGGGGTCTCGCTGCCCAAGTCGGAGATGCGTTCGTCCAAGCTCGTCGACGGCGTCGTCTGGGACGGGAAGAATCCCGCCGCCTATGCCGACGGCTTCAAGATCAACGCGGCCTGAGCGCCGCCCCGGGAGCCCCGCCATGACCGCCACGGCCCGTACCCTTTCCCCCGGCCCCGCCGCCGCTCCGCCTGTTGCCGAAGTCATCGGCCTGCATGCGACCGCCTCGTCCGTGCCAACCCCGGCCGCGCCGTCCCGCCCGCCCCTGCTCGCCCGCGTCGACTGGCGGGGCGTCTGGGAAACCCTCGTCAAGACGGTGGCGGGCCCCTGCCTGGGCTTCGCGCTGCTGATCCTGGCCTGGCAACTGGTGTCCAACGCCATCCCCGAGATCCCCACCCCGGCCGTGACGGGCAAGGCGGCGCTGGCGCTGTTCTCCGACCCCTTCTACGACAACGGGCCCAACGACCAGGGCATAGGCTGGAACCTGTTGTCGTCGCTGCGGCGCGTGGCCATCGGCTTCGGCCTGGCGGCGCTGGTCGGCATCCCGGCCGGCTTCGTCATCGGCCGCTTCGCCGCGGTCAGCGCGGTGGTCTCGCCCCTGATCAGCCTGCTGCGCCCGGTCTCGCCGCTGGCGTGGCTGCCGCTGGGCCTGCTGCTGTTCAAGGCGGCCAACCTGGCCGCCATCTGGGCCATCTTCATCTGCTCCATCTGGCCGATGATCATCAACACCGCGGTCGGGGTGACGCGCGTGCCGCAGGATTACATGAACGTGGCGCGGGTGCTGAAGCTGTCCGAATGGAAGGTCATGACGCGCGTGCTGTTTCCCGCCGTGCTGCCCTACATGCTGACGGGGGTGAGGCTGTCCATCAGCACGGCCTGGCTGGTGATCGTCGCCGCGGAGATGCTGACCGGCGGCGTGGGCATCGGCTTCTGGCTGTGGGACGAATGGAACAACCTCAAGGTCGAGCACATCGTCATCGCCATCTTCGTGATCGGCATCGTCGGGCTGGTGCTGGAAGTCCTGCTGACGCAACTGGTCAAGCGCTTCACCTACGCCGACTGACACGAACAAGGAATCGCCATGGACAAGTTCCTCAGCATCGAAAACGTGGGCCAGGTCTTCAAGACCCGCAAGGGCAGCTTCGTGGCCCTGCGCGACATCGACCTGACCGTCGCCAAGGGCGAGTTCATCTCGCTGATCGGCCATTCGGGATGCGGCAAGTCGACGCTGCTCAATCTCGTGGCGGGCCTGACGCGCCCGACCTCCGGCGCGCTGATCTGCGCGGGACGCGAAATCGATGGCCCGGGCCCCGAGCGCGCGGTGGTGTTCCAGAACCACTCGCTGCTGCCCTGGCTGAGTTGCTACAAGAACATCCACCTGGGCGTGGAACGGGTGTTCGGCGCCACCGAGAGCAAGGCGCGGCTGCGCGAGCGTACGCTGGCCGCGCTGCAACTGGTGGGCCTGGCCCATGCCGAGCACAAGCTGCCGCACGAGATCTCGGGCGGCATGAAGCAGCGCGTGGGCATCGCCCGCGCGCTGGCGATCGAACCCGACGTGCTGCTGATGGACGAGCCATTCGGCGCGCTGGACGCGCTGACCCGCGCGCACCTGCAGGACGAGCTGCTGGAGATCGTGGCCAAGACGGGCAGCACGGTGATCATGGTCACCCACGACGTGGACGAGGCCGTGCTGTTGTCGGACCGCATCGTGATGCTGACCAACGGCCCGGCCGCCACCATAGGCGAGATCCTGGACGTGCGCCTGCCCCGGCCGCGCAGCCGGGTCGAACTGGCGGACGACGAGCACTACCATGCGTGCCGCACGGCCGTCATCGACTTCCTTTACCGCAAGCAAAGCCACCCCGCGCGCGAGGCGGCCTGACCGTCTTCCCATGCCTCGAGTCCTGCTGGTCAACGACACCGACAAGCCCATCGCCGAACTGCGCGAGGCCTTGCAGCGGGCGGGCTACGAGATCCTGGCCGACGTCGCGCATGCCCGCGCGCTGCTGCACGCCGTCGAGACCCAGCGCCCGGACGTGATCCTGATCGATACCGAATCGCCCACCCGCGACACGCTGGAACAACTGGCGGTCATGAACGCCTCGGCGCCTCGGCCGGTGGTCATGTTCTCGGACGCCGCCGACCAGTCCGTCATCCGGGCCGCGGTGCGCGCGGGTGTCACGACCTACGTGGTCGACGGCATGGCGCCCGGGAAGCTCGTTCCCATCCTCGAGGTGGCCTGTGCCCGCTTCGACGAGGAAGACAAGCTGCGGCGGCGCCTGGCCGAGGTCGAGCAACAGTTGGCCGACCGCAAGGACATCGACCGCGCCAAGGGCTGGCTGATGGACCGGTACGGGCTGGGCGAGTCCGAGGCATTCGAACTGCTGCGCGGCCAGGCCATGAAACAGGGCGTCAGGCTGGGCGACGTCGCGCGGCAGTTGCTGTCGCGGTCGGAGCCGCCATGCCCATGAACGGAGATACCCCGATGTCCTCCTCTCCCCCGGCGCCGCAGGCGGGCCGCGTGATCGCGGGGTCCGATGCGCCCGAAAAACCCCAGTTGCGCGTGGGCTTCATCGCGCTGACCGATTGCGCGCCGCTGGTCATCGCGGTGGCGCGGGGCTACGACCGCAAGTACGGGCTGGAGATCGTCCTGCAACGGCAGCCTTCGTGGGCGGCGGTGCGCGACAGGTTGCTGTCGGGCGACCTGGATGCCTCGCATGCGCTGTATGGACTGGGATACGGCATCCAGCTGGGGTTGGGCGGGCCGCAGCGCGACATGGCCATGCTGATGTCGCTGAACCAGGGCGGCCAGGCCATCACGCTGTCGCGCGCGCTGGCCGCCCGGGCGGCCAGCGGCGCGGCGCTGGCCCGCGTCATCCACGGGTCGCCCGATCGCCTGACCTTCGCCCACACCTTTCCGACCGGCTCCCACGCCATGCTGCTGTACTACTGGCTGGCCGCGCACGGCATCCATCCGCTGCATGACGTACGCAGTACCGTCATCCCGCCACCCCAGATGGCCGAGGCGCTGCGGCGCGGCGACGTGGACGGCTATTGCGTGGGAGAACCCTGGAACGCGCTGGCGCAGAGCGAAGGCAAGGGGCTTACCGTCGCGCTGACGTCCGAGGTCTGGCCCAACCACCCCGAGAAGGTGCTGGCCTGCACGCGCGACTTCGCCGATCGCCATCCGAACACGGCGCGGGCGCTGATCATGGCCTTGCTGGAAGCCTGCCGTTACCTGGACGTCCCCGCCCACAGGGAAGAGGCGGCCTCCTGGCTGGCGCTGCCCGATTTCGTGGACGCGCCGCGCGACGTGATCGCCGCGCGCCTGCTGCCGGAGAAGGCCGCGGACGGCAGCGCGCCCGGCATACGCTTCTTCGCCGACGGCGAGGCCAACTATCCGTATCTGTCGGACGGCATGTGGATGGCCACGCAGTACCGGCGATGGGGCATGCTGCGCGAGGATCCTGACTATCTGCGCATCGCGCAGTCCATCAACCGGCTGGACCTGTACCGCGAGGCGGCCGCGCAGCTGGGCGTGGCGGTACCCGCGTCCACCATGCGTTCCAGCCGGCTCATGGATGGCCGGACCTGGGACGGCGGCCATGCCGCGGGCTACGCGCGCGGCTTCGACATCCGGGCCTGAAGGCGCCGCGCGCGCACGCGGAAACGGGCTCGGCCGCCCCGCCGGGGTGCGCCGTGGGCACGGAACGCACAAGGCCGGTGCATGCGGCCCGGGCGAACCCCGCCTTCCGTCCCGGTCCAGCCCCGCCCATGCAGGGCGCCACCGGGTTTCCGCCCATCCGGCACGCCCCTTGCTTAATCCAGGATGCGGCCGCTCGCGCGGCACGCATTTCCGGGCGCCCGCACCCTGGGCGGCCCGGCCCCGGACAACGGCGTCCCCTCGCAGCCCTGCTGCGGCGGGACGCCGTTGTCGCTTCCGGAACAGTCTGATCGAGTCGAACATGATGAACAGATCGAAACTGGTCGTGGTGGGCAACGGCATGGCGGGCATACGCACGCTGGAAGAGCTGCTGACGCTGGCGCCCGACCGCTACGACATCACGGTCTTCGGCGCCGAGCCGCACCCGAACTACAACCGCATCCTGTTGTCGCCGGTCCTGGCCGGTGAGCAGGACTTCCAGGACATCGTGCTCAATCCCCTGTCCTGGTACGAGGAACACGGCATTGACTTGCGCACCGGCACGCCCGTCGCGCACATCGACAGGCGCCGCCGCGTGGTGGTGGCTGCCGACGGCACCGAGGCGCCCTATGACCGCCTGCTGCTGGCCACCGGATCCAATCCCTTCATCCTGCCGATACCGGGCAGGGACCTGGACGGCGTCATCACCTACCGCGACATCCAGGACACGCAGAAGATGATCGCGGCGGCCCGCACCCAGCGCCGCGCGGTCGTCATCGGCGGCGGCCTGCTGGGCCTGGAGGCCGCCAACGGGCTGAAGCTGCGCGGCATGGACGTGAGCGTGGTGCACCTGGGCGACTGGCTGCTGGAGCGCCAGCTCGACCGCACCGCCGGCAAGATGCTGGAGGCCTCGCTGGCCGATCGCGGGCTGGACTTCCTGCTGGGCCGCTCGACCAGCGAGATCCTGGGCGACGACGCCGGCCGCGTGCGCGGGGTGCGCTTCAAGGACGGCTCGGAGATCGAGACCGACCTGGTGGTGATGGCCGTGGGCATCCGGCCCAACACCGCCCTGGCCGAGGCGGCCGGCCTGCACTGCCGCAACGGCGTCGTCGTCAACGACGTGCTGCAGACCTTCGATCCGCGCATCTACGCCGTGGGCGAATGCGTGAACCACCGCGGCACGGCGTATGGCCTGGTGGCGCCGCTGTTCGAGATGGCCAAGGTGGCGGCCAATCACCTGGCCGAGCTGGGCTATGGCGCGTACAAGGGCTCGGTGCTGTCGACCAAGCTCAAGGTCACGGGCATAGACCTGTTTTCGGCCGGCGACTTCACCGGCGGCGCCGACACCGAGGACATCGTGCTGTCCGATCCGGCCGGCGGCGTCTACAAGCGGCTGGTCATCAAGGACGGCAAGCTGGTCGGCGCCTGCCTGTACGGCGACACCGTGGACGGCGCGTGGTACTTCAAGCTGCTGCGCGAGGGGCGTGCCATCGGCGAACTGCGCGACCGGCTGATGTTCGGCGAATCGAGCGTGGGCGACGCCGGCGTGCAGGGGCAGAGCCGCGCGGCGGCCATGCAGGACGCCGACGAGGTGTGCGGCTGCAACGGCGTCTGCAAGGGCACCATCGTGCGCGCCATCCAGGACCAGGGCCTGTTCACCGTGGACGACGTCAAGAAGCACACCAAGGCCGCGAGTTCCTGCGGCTCGTGCACCGGCCTGGTGGAACAGATCCTGATGAACACGCTGGGTTCCAATTTCCAGGAAGCGCCCAAGACCAAGGCGGTATGCGGCTGTACCGACCACAGCCACGCCGCGCTGCGCCAGGCCATACGCGAGCACCGGCTGCTGAGCCACGCCCAGGTCTACGAGTTCATGGACTGGCGCACCCCCAACGGCTGCAGCACCTGCCGGCCCGCGATCAACTACTACCTGATCTCGACCTGGCCCCACGAGGCGGTGGACGATCCGCAAAGCCGCTTCATCAACGAGCGCGCGCACGCCAACATCCAGAAGGACGGCACGTTCTCGGTGGTGCCGCAGATGAAGGGCGGCGTGACCAATCCCGACGAACTGCGCCGCATCGCCGACGTGGCCGACAAATACGCCATCCCCATGGTCAAGGTCACGGGCGGGCAGCGCATCGACCTGCTGGGCGTGAAGAAGGAAGACCTGGTGTCCGTCTGGCGCGACCTGGGCATGAACTCCGGCCATGCCTACGGCAAGTCCATCCGCACCGTGAAGACCTGCGTGGGCATGGAGTTCTGCCGCTTCGGCACGCAGGACAGCACGCGGATGGGCATCGAGCTGGAGACCATGCTGGCCAACATGTGGAGCCCGCACAAGGTCAAGCTGGCGGTGTCGGGCTGCCCGCGCAACTGCGCCGAATCGGGCATCAAGGACGTGGGCGTGATCGCCGTCGACAGCGGCTGGGAGATCTACGTGGGCGGCAACGGCGGCATCAAGACCGAGGTGGCGCAGTTCCTGGCCAAGGTGCGGACGCCGGAAGAGGTCAAGGAATATGCCGGCGCCTTCCTGCAGCTGTATCGCGAGGAAGCCTGGTACCTGGACCGGACCGTGCACTACATCGAGCGCGTGGGCCTGGACTACGTCAAGCGCCGGATCGTCGAGGACGCCGCCGGCCGCCGCGCGCTGCACGAACGCCTGCTGCATGCCTTGCAGGGCCTGCGCGACCCCTGGGCCGAACGGGTGGACGGCAAGGCCGCCCGCGAATACATCCCCCTGAAACTGGTCTCGGAGGAAATCGCATGATGAGCGCCCACGACGCACACCCCTGGATACGCCTGTGCCGGGTCGACGACATCCCGCGCCTGGGCAGCCGCGTCGTCGAGCGCGCGGAGGGCAACCTGGCGGTGTTCCGCACCGCCCAGGACAAGGTCTTCGCGCTGCTGGACCGGTGTCCCCACAAGGCCGGGCCGCTGTCGCAAGGCATCGTGCACGGCGAATCGGTGACCTGCCCGCTGCACGGCTGGCAGCTCGGGCTGGAGGACGGCCGCGCCCGGGCGCCCGACGAGGGATGCGCGCGCCGCTTCCCCGTGCGCGTGGACGAAGGCGTGGTCTACCTGGGCCTGGACTGAAGGCGGGAGGACGTCATGGGCGAGCCACGAACCACCGCGTCGACCTGCTGCTACTGCGGCGTGGGTTGCGGTGTCCTGATCGACAGCGAGGATGGCCGCATCACGGGCGTGCGCGGCGATCCCGACCACCCCGCCAATGCCGGCAGGCTGTGCTCCAAGGGCCTGTCGCTGGCGCAGACCGCCCAAAGCGATGCCGGCCGCGCGCTGCGCCCGGCGTGGCGGCCGCGGCGCGAAGCGCCGCTCGCGCCGGTGGACTGGGACACCGCGCTGGACCACGTGGCCGCCCGGCTGGCCGACGTCGTGCGCCGGCACGGCCCCGACGCGGTGGCCTTCTACGTGTCCGGGCAGTTGCTGACCGAGGACTACTACGTCTTCAACAAGCTGGCCAAGGGCCTGGTCGGCACCAACAACATCGACACCAATTCCCGCCTGTGCATGTCCAGCGCCGTGACCGGCTACAAGCTGTCGCTGGGCGCCGACGGACCGCCCACCTGCTACGAGGACCTGGACCACGCGGACACGGTCCTGATCGCCGGCAGCAACATGGCCTACGCCCATCCGGTGCTGTACCGCCGGCTGGAAGCCGCGCGCGAGGCTCGGCCCGGCACGCGCTGGATCGTCGTGGACCCGCGGCGCACCGACACCGCGGCGATGGCGGACCTGCACCTGCCCATCCAGCCGGGTACCGACGTCGCGCTGTTCAACGGCATGCTGCACCACCTGATCTGGGAAGGCTGGCTGGATCCGGACCACATCGCCGGCAGTACCGAGGGCTTCGACGCCGTCAAGCGCATGGTGCGCGACACGCCCCCGTCGGTGGCCGCGGCGCTGTGCGGCATACGCGAGCGCGACCTGTGCCAGGCGGCCGAATGGTTCGCCCGCAGCCCCGCCACGCTGTCGCTGTACTGCATGGGCCTGAACCAGTCCAGCCATGGCACGGACAAGAACCTGGCGCTGATCAACCTGCACCTGGCCACCGGCCAGATCGGCCGCGCCGGCGCCGGCCCCTTTTCGCTGACGGGCCAGCCCAACGCCATGGGCGGCCGCGAAGTGGGCGGCATGGCGACCATGCTGGCCGCCCACCGGGACATCGCCAGCCAGACGGACCGCGCCGAGGTGGCCGCGTTCTGGGGCGTGGATGCCGTGTCCGACCGGCCGGGGCTGGCCGCCGTCGACATGTTCCAGGCCCTGGAGACCGGCAAGGTCAAGGCGATATGGATAGCCTGCACCAACCCCGCCCATTCCCTGCCGGATCTCGCGGCCGTGCGGCGCGCGCTGCGCCGGGCCGAGCTGGTGGTGGTGCAGGAAGCCTATGCCGACACCGATACGGTGGCCTACGCCGACGTATTGCTGCCCGCATCGAGCTGGGGCGAGAAGGACGGCACCGTCACCAACTCGGAACGCCGCATCTCGCGCGTGCGGCCCGCCGTGGCGCCGCCCGGCCAGGCGCGCGCCGACTGGCGCATCGCGGCCGAGGTCGGGCGGCGCATGCAGGCCCTGCTGCGTCCGGGCACGCCGGACCTGTTCCCCTACCGGACGCCGCGCGAGATATTCGACGAACACCGGGCGCTGACCCGCGGGCGCGACCTGGACATCAGCGGACTGGACTACGAGTTGCTCGAGACACGCGGCCCCCAGCAATGGCCCTTCCCCGCCGGCCAGGCCACCGGCCTGGCGCGCCGCTACGCCGACGGCCGCTACGCCACCGCATCCGGCCGCGCGCGCTTCCAGCCCGTGCCCTATCGCCCCGTGGCGGTGGCGACCAGCGCGCGCCATCCTTTCCACCTGACCACGGGCCGGCTGCGCGACCAGTGGCACGGCATGAGCCGCACCGGCCGCATCGCCCAGGCCTTCTCGCACGCGCCGGACCCCACCCTGGACATGCACCCAGCCGACGCATCCCGGCGCGGGCTGGCCGACGGCGACCTGGTGCGCGTGGCCAGCCGCGACGGTGCCATGGTGCTGCCGCTGCGGCTGACGGAGGACGTGCCGCCCGGCAGTCTGTTCGCGGCCATGCACTGGAACGCGCAGTTCCTGAACAGCGGCGGCATCAACGAGGTCTGCAATGCGGCCGTGGACGACAAGTCCTTCCAGCCCGAGCTCAAGCACAGCGCGGTCCGGGTCGAGAAGGCGGAGCTGGAATGGCGGATCCGTGCGGCGATCGCGGCCACGGACCAGGAAGACACGCAACGCCTGCGCGCCGCGCTGCGTCCCCTGCTGGCGCCCTGTGGCTACGCCGCGCTGGGCCTGCGCGGCGACGCCTCGCGCTCCGTGCTGACGCTGACCGCCGCGATGGCGGCTCCCGATGAAGCCTGGCTGGACGCGCTGGCCGTCGCGCTGGACATGGGCGCGAGCCCCGACGTCCTGGAATACCGCGACCGCGGCCAGGGCGTACGCAAATGCGCGCGCTGGGAGGCGGGACGGCTGCGCGCCTTCCTGCTGGCCGGCGACGCCGGCCATGCCGAACCGCTGATCGAACGCCTGCTGTCCGCCGAGCCGTGGAGCGGCTCGCGCCTGCGCGTCTTCACGCCCGAAGGCGGCGCCCCCGCGCGGGACCGCACGGTCTGCCAATGCAAGGGCGTGCCCGAATCGGCCATCGCCGCCGCCATCGCGCGCGGGGCCGACGTCGCGGCGCTGAAAGCCAGCTTGGGGTGCGGGACCGTGTGCGGGTCCTGCGTTCCGGAACTGTCCCGCCTGTGCGGGGCCTCGCGGATGTCGGCATGACGCCGCCTCGACAAGGACGATGACATGAAGCCAGGACGAGTGATTCTGATGGGCGCCGGCCCGGGCGACCCGGACCTGCTGACACGCAAGGCGGTCCGCGCCCTGCTGTCGGCGGACGTGCTGTTGCTGGACGAACTGGTGCCGCCCGACATCGCCGAACTCGCTCCCCGGGCGCGGGTGCTGCGGGTGGGCAAGCGCGGCGGCTGCCGTTCCACGCCCCAGCCCTTCATCCAGCGGCTGATGCGCCGCTACGCGCTGCAAGGCAGGACCGTGGTGCGCGTCAAGGGTGGCGAAGCCTTGATGTTCGGACGCGCGGGCGAAGAAATCGCCTTCCTGGAAGCCGCCGGCATCGAAGTGGAGCTGATCAATGGCATCAGCGCCGGCATGGCGGCCGCCGCGGCGCTGGGCATCTCGCTCACCCACCGGGATCACTGCCACGGGGTCAGCTTCGTCACCGCCCATACCCAGGACGGCGCGCAGCCGGACTGGCAGGCGCTGGCGCGCAGCCGCACCACGCTGGTCATCTACATGGGCATGCAGCGTATCGAGCAAGTGCAGGCCGGCCTGCTGGCGCACCTGCCCGCCTCCACCCCGGCCGCGGTGGTGCAGTGGGCCTCGACACCGCGCGAAACAAGGCTGGCGACCCGGCTGGGCCAGCTGGCGGACGATGCGCGCGGGGCGGGGCTGGGCAGCCCCGCGATCATCCTCGTGGGAGACGCGATCGGCCTGGCCCGCGCGCATGCCGCGCCGGCCATGCGCCACAGCGCCTGACCGGGCATCGCCGCAGCGTCAGCGGCGGCGCCCCGCCATCCATGCCAGGGTGTCCTCGGTCCGGCCCGTGGGCACGTACTCGGCGCCGACGAAGCCGTCGTAGGGCAGCTCGTCCAGCGCGGCGAACACGTTGGGGAAATGGATTTCGCCGGTCCCCGGCTCGTGGCGCCCCGGCGTGTCGGCGAACTGGATGTGGCCGATGCGCGCACAGTGGGTGCGCAGGCTGCGGATCAGGTCGCCCTCCATGATCTGCATATGGTAGAGGTCGTACTGGATGCGCAGGTTGGGATGCGCCGCGCGATCGATGACGTCGAGCGCGGCCCGCGTGGTGTCGATCAGGTAGCGGGGACGGTCCACGGTATTGACCGCCTCGGTCACCACGCCCATGCCCAGGTCGCCCAGGACCTGGGCGGCGTGGGCCAGGTTGCCGGCCAGCGTATCCAGGCAGCGCTCGCGATCGTGCTCGGGCCCGGGGCAACCCGCCAACACGTTGACGTTGCGGGGCCGCAGCACCTGCGCAACCTTGGCGGCCTGCGCCACCGCCTCGCGAAAGGCGGCCTCCCTTCCCGGCACCGCCGCCAGGCCCTGTCCGCCCGCCATCAGATCGCCCGCCGGCACGTTGCACAGCGCCAGCTCGACCCCCGCCGCGTGAAGCGCGTCGCGCCACCGCGCGGCCTCGTGGTCGTAGGGAAACTGGACCTCGACGGCGTCGAAGCCGGCCCGGCGGGCGGCCGCCGGCCGCTCCAGTTCGGGCACCTCGAGGAAGAGCATGGACAGGTTGGCCGAGAATCGGATCATGGCGGGAATCAGGACAGGTTCGAGACGGAAGCGCGCACGGTTCAGGACTCCTCGGGAAAGCCGCGCAGGAAGAACCGGCGGGCGCGCCCCAGCAGGAAGTTCAGCACCAGGCCAAGCAGCGAGATCGCGACCAGCGCGACGAACATGTCGACGGTGATGAAGCTGCGCGAGGCGATCACCAGCTGGTGGCCGAGGCCGTCGGTGGACGTGATCATCTCCGCCAGGAACACCACCACGCAGGAAATGACCAGGCCGATGCGGCAGCCGGTCAGGATGGACGGCATGGCCGCCGGCAGGACGATGGAAGTCACGATGCGCGAGCGCGGCGTGCCGGCGGCCAGCGCCGACCAGATCAGCTTGGGTTCCACCGAGCGCGCGCCATGCAGCGTGGCGAGCAGGATGGGAAAGGCGGCGTCGGCCACGACCAGCGCGATCTTGGACGAATGGTCGAAACCCAGCAGCAGGATGAAGGCGGGATAGAGCGCCACCTTGGGGATGGGGCCCAGCACCCTGACCACGGGCACCACGACCGCGGCGCCCACCTTGGACCGGGCGGCCGCCATGCCCAGGCCGACGCCCAGCACCAGCGCGATGAAGAAGCCCACGAACAGACGGAACAGGGTGATGCCGACATCGGACAGGAAAGCCGGCGAAGCCAGTTGCTCGAGCAGCCTCATGACCACCGCGTACAGGCTGGGCAACTGGTTCTCGGTGACCCGACCCGACATCGCCAGCCCCTGCCATGCGGCCAGGATCAGCACGATGGGCAGCGCGCCGATGAACGAAGAGATGCGGCGGACCGTCTTCATAGCGCCCCCATGGCGGCATCGGACTGCCGGTCGGCCCAGCGGGTCAGCCGCGCGCGCACCGCCTCGAAACACATGTCGAGCACGATGCCCAGGAGGCCGATGACGATGATCATGGCGTACACGGTCTCGTACTGGGCCATGTCCATGGCATTGAACAGGATGTTGCCCGCGCCGGTCTGGCGCGCGATCATTTCGCTGGTGATCATGGTGATCAGGCCCATCACGATGCCGGTCCGGCAGCCGGTCAGGATCTCCGGCAGCGCGGCCGGCAGCACGATCCGGAACATGCGCTGCGCGCCGTTCATGCCCATGGCCGCGGCGGACCACAGCATCTTCTCCTCGACCGCGCGCGCCCCCTGGTAGCTGTGGTACAGCAGCGGCAGGCTGACGCCCAGGAACACCACCAGGATCTTCGAGGCATCGCCCACGCCCAGCCACAGCATGATGAGCGGCATCAGCGCGGCCTTGGGAATGGGATAGACCACCATCAGGAGCGGATTCATCAGCGTCTCGACCACCGGCGAACGGCCCATCAGGAGCCCGATGGGACCGGCCACCATCAGCGCCAGGACGAAGCCGATCAGCATGCGCCGCAGCGAATCCAGGATGTCGAAGGTCGCCTGCGGATCGGCGAAGATGCGCGGCAGTTCGGTCAGCGCCTGCGCGGCCGTCGGCAGGCCCGGGTTGTCGTACAGGCGCGCCGCCAGTTCCCATGCCGCCAGCAGCCCCAGGCACACCAGCAGCGCGGAAACGCCCGGCGCTCGCAGCAGCTTCTTCACGCCGCTTCCTCCTGCTCGGGCTGGTTGTCGATCATCGCCTCGATGTCGATGACGTATTGCTGGTAGCGGGGGTTGAGCAGCAGCTCGGCGCGCATGCGCGGCCGGGGCAGGTCGATGGTGACGATTTCCTTGATGCGCCCGGGCGACTTGGTCAGCACCACGACCCGGTCGGACAGGTAGACCGCCTCTTCCACGCTGTGGGTGACGAACAGCACGCTCTTGCGGTCGCGCTCCCAGATCTTGAGCAGGTCGTTCTGCAGGCGGTTGCGGGTATGCGCGTCCAGCGCGCCGAACGGTTCGTCCATCAGCAGGACGGCGGGGTTGTAGGCCAGCGTGCGGGCGATGGCCACCCGCTGCTTCATGCCGCCCGACAATTGCTTGGCGTAGAAATTCTCGTAGCCCGACAGGCCCACCATGGACAGCAGCTCACGCGCCCGCGCCTCGGCCGGCGCCCGGGCCACGCCCTGCTGGCGCAGGCCGTAGGCCACGTTGCCCAGCACCGTCTTCCACGGATAGAGCGCGAACTCCTGGAACACCGGCCCGCGGTCCGGGCCGGGACCGGTGACCGGCCGGCCGTCGATCTCGACCGACCCCGAACTCTGCTTGACGAATCCGCCCACGATGTACAGCAGCGTGGACTTGCCGCAACCCGAGGGGCCGAGGATGGAGATGAACTCGCCGTCGCGAAGGTCCAGGGAAATGTCCGACAGCGCGACATGCCGCTCGCCCTTGCCGACGGCGAAGACCTGGGAAACGTGCTTGATGGCAATCATGGAGAAGTTCCAGAGCGCGGCCCCGCCCGTGCGGGACCTGTCCTTGCATCGCGCCGGGGCGCTACTTGATCGGGGCGTGGATGTCGCCGTTCCTGAACGAGGCCACGTCCACCTTTTGCGACATCAGGCCCGCCTGCGTGAAGCTGTCGAGCAGGCTCTGGATGGCCGGGAAGTTGGGGGCCATGCCGGGATCGCGGGCGAAGTCGTTGCCCTTGAGCAGGTAGGTATCCAGCACCGATACCGGCGCCTTGGTCACCTCGGACACGACCTTCAGCGTCTCGGGACGATTGGCCAGCACCTTGCCCATCGCGGTGGTCAGGTCACGGATGTAGGCCTTCACCAGCTCGGGGTTCTGGTCCACGAAATCCTTGCGGCACGCTTCCAGGATGTGCACGAAATTGGGCTGCTGGTCGGCCACCGAGAACAGCTTGCGCAGGCCGCCCTTGGCCTCGGCGCGCGCGGCGAAAGGCTGGTTCAGCACGCCGGCGTCCACGCGGCCCGAACGGATGGCATCCTCGGACGGCGCAAAACCGGTCTCGATCATCTTCACGTCGGTCTTGGGGTCGAGGCCGTTCTTCTCCAGCATCTGCACCAGCGGCGCGTAGACGCCGGCGCCCAGCACCGACACGCCGATGCGCTTGCCCTTGAGGTCCTTGACGGACTTGATGGGCGAATCGTCCTTGACGGCCCAGTACACCGAGAAGCTGGTGGGCGTCTCGAACACGTGCTGGGCGATGATCGAGGTCTGCACCTTGGCCTCGATCAGGCCCTGCCCCACGGACAGCGGCGTCTGCGTGCCGCAGTCCACCGCCTTGGCGGCGAAGGCCTGCATGACGGGCGAGGTGCCCTGGAACTGCACCCACTCGATCTTGTATTTCGAGCCCAGTTGCGGGAACTCGGCGGGGCGCTTCATCATCCAGTACTTGGCCTCCTCGGCCGGAATCAGCCAGCCCACGCGGATCACCTGCTGGGCGGCGGCGGGTACGGACCATGCGGCGATGAGGCCGGTCAGGGCAAGCGCTGCGATTTTCTTCATGAATGACTCCTGGCAGGTTGACGATCGGATTTCAATTCCACGATGCTTGGGGGGTCAGCGGCTTTCGCTCAGCTTGTAGATTTCGAGCGCTTCGGACTCGGGGCCCCGCGTCGCGTTGACCAGCCGGAACATCTGCGAGGCGACGGCGGTCATCGGCACCGGCGTACCGGTCTGGCGGGCCAGTTCGACCACGCTGTCCAGGTCCTTGAGCATGGTGTAGGTGTGGCCGATGGGGGGATTGTGGATACCCTGCGCCATGCGCGGCAGGAACAGCTGCAGCGGCTTGGAGTCGGCGAACCCGCCGGCCAGGGCCTGCGGCAGCAGCATCGGATCGATGCCCGAGTTCGCCGCCAGCCGGGTGGCCTCGGCCAGGATGGCCATGGTGCCGCCCACGATGATCTGGTTGCACAGCTTGGTCGTCTGCCCCGCCCCCAGCGGCCCCATCAGTGTGAAGCGCTGGGCCATGTGCGCCACGTAGGGCTGCACGCGATCGTAGTCTTCCTGGCTGCCGCCGGCCATGATGGCCAGCGATCCTTCCTCGGCGCCCTTGGTCCCGCCCGACACCGGCGCATCCATCCAGCGCATGCCGTTGGCGGCAGCCAGGCGGGCCGCGATGTCACGCGTGGCGGCCGGCGTGATGGACGAGAAATCGACCACCACCTTGCCCCGGCCGGGCACGAACGCGAGCCCGTTCGCGCCGAACACCACGTCCTCGACCGCGGCGGCGTCGGTCAGGCACATGAACACGATGTCGGCCTCGCGTGCCACCTCGGCGGGACTGGCCGCCACGCGCGCGCCGGCCGCCCGGGCCGGTTCGGCCTTGGCCGCCGACCGGTTCCAGACGGCAAGTTCGCAACCCGCCGCCCGCAACCGCAGCGACATGGGCAGGCCCATCAGGCCCATGCCCAGATATCCCAATCGTGCCGTGCTACTCATGATGCTTCCTTTGTCTCGAAGGCGGTGGCGTTCAAACGGAGGGGGCCGCCGGCTCGGGCCACTGCGCGCCCCCGGCATGGGTGACGGCGCCGGTATCGGCCTGCCCCACGGTCCTGGCGTACTTGGACAGCAGCCCTGCCTTGTGATTGGGCGGCGGCGGTTGCCAGGCGGCACGGCGGCGCGCCAGCTCGGCATCGTCCACCAGCAGTTCCAGGGTGCGCGCGTCGCCGTCGATGCGGATGCGGTCGCCGTCGCGCACCAGCGCCAGGGGGCCGCCCGCGGCCGCCTCGGGCGCGATGTGGCCCACGCAGATGCCGCGCGTGGCGCCCGAGAACCGGCCGTCGGTCAACAGGGCCACCTTCTCGCCCATCTGCTGGCCGTAGATCAGCGCCGTCACGCCCAGCATCTCGCGCATGCCGGGGCCGCCGGCCGGGCCCTCGTAGCGGATGATGAGCACGTCGCCCTCGGCGTAGCGCCGCTGGCTGACGGCCTCGGCGCAGGCATCCTCGCCGTCGAACACACGGGCGGGACCTTCATGCACGCGCTTGGCCAGGCCCGCGACCTTCAGCAGCGCGCCGCTGGGCGCGAGGTTGCCCTTGAGCACCGCCAGGCCGCCGTCGACCAGGATGGGCTGATCGGCCCGGCGCACGACCTTCTCGTCGGGCTCCGGCGCCGCGCCATGCTCCTCGGCCAGCGTGCGGCCGGTCACGGTGACGCAGCTGCCGTCGATGTGCCCGCTGCGTATCAGTTCGCGTATCAACACCGACACGCCGCCGATGTCGTAGACGTCCTTGGCCACGTACTTGCCGCCCGGCCGCAGATCGCCGATCAGCGGCGTGCGCGCGAACACCGCCGCCACGTCGTCCACGTCGAAGGCGATGCCGGCCTCGTTGGCGATGGCGGGAATGTGCAGCGCCGCGTTGGTCGAGCCGCCGGTGGCCGCCACCAGCGCACAGGCGTTCTCCAGCGCCTTGCGCGTGACGATGTCGCGCGGCAGCGGGCCGCCGTTCTCGATCAGCTTCATCACGATCTGGCCGGCGCGCCGAGCGATGTCCAGGCGCTCGGAGTACACGCCCGGCACCATGGCCGAATTCGGCACGGTCAGCCCCAGCGCCTCGGCCACCATGGCCATGGTGTTGGCGGTGAACTGGCCGGCGCAGGCGCCGATGGTGGGCTTGCAGGCGCGCTCGAGCATCATGACCTTCTCTTCGGTCATCTTGCCCGTCTGCGCCGCGCCCACCGCTTCATAGGCATCCAGCACCGTGATGTCGCGCCCTTCGAAACGGCCCGGCAGCGCGCTGCCGCCGTAGACGAACACGCCCGGCACGTTGCAGCGGACCAGGCCCATCATCGCACCAGGCAGGGTCTTGTCGCAGCCGCCGAACGCCACCAGCCCGTCGTGCGCATGGCCGTGCACCACGGCCTCGATGGAATCGGCGATCAGCTCCCGGCTGACCAGCGAGAACTTCATGCCCTCGTGGTTCATGCCTATGCCGTCGGACACCGAGATGGTGGAGAACTCCCGCGGCGTGCCGCCGGCCGAGGCGACCCCCATGCGCGCGGCCTCGACCTGCGGCGCGTGGGTCATGTTGCAAGGGCTCAGGTCGCCGCGCATGCTGACGATGCCCACCATGGGCTTGGCGATGTCCTCGTCGTCCAGGCCCGTGGCGCGCATGAAGGCGCGGTGCGGCGTCCGGTCCAGTCCCTCGCGGGTGATGTCGGATCTCAGGCGCTTGGTCTTCATTCTCTTCTACTCCGGATTCTGGGTCTTCGTTGCCGGCCTTATCGGCTCATGGCATCGGGCACGGCGCTGAGCCGGTCGAACACCCAGCTCACGTCGGTCTCGATGAATTTTCGGGCCTGCGCATAGTCGCCCGCGCGCATGGCCGCCACCGCGGACTCGTGCAGGCGATCGGCGGCGATGGTGTCGGTGTGCAGGAACTCGCGCGTGGCGCGCAGGTAGGCGCCCGACTGCAGCCAGAGGCTGTCGATCATGGCAAGCATGACGGGCGACTGCGCGGCCTGGTAGATGGTGTAGTGGAAGATGCGGTTCTTCTCCAGGCTGTCGGCCAGCCCTTCGCGCGAACGGCGCGCCACCGTGATCTCGGCGGCCAGTTGTTCCAGGTCGTCCAGCTGGCGGGCGGTCAGCCGCGGTCCCGCCCATTCGGTGACCGTGCCCTCGATCAGCACGCGCGAGCGCCGGATGTCGTCCAGCCGCTCGGGCGTGATCAGCGGCACGCGCACGGTGCCGCTGCGCATCGGTTCCAGCCCTTGCTGCGCCACCAGTTGGCGCAGCGCTTCCCGCACCGGCATGGTGCTGGTTTCCAGCGCGTTGGCCAGGTCCTGGATGCCCAGCAGCTGGCCGGCGGGATATTCGCCGTGCATCAGCTTGTTGCGCAGGGTCTGGTAGACCGCGTCGGACACCGAGGACCGAACGACGGGTTTGATTTCGCCCAGGGCAGGGAGCATGGCGGCCATCCTAGACGCAGTAGAAATCGATCATGGTGGGAATGACGTCGTTCATCAGCACGATCTTCTTGGCGGCGATGCGCCAGCCCTCGCCTTCCGGCCGCAGCAGGTGCTCGTAGCGGCCGAAGAAGGTGTGCTGGTCGCGGTGCTTGACGTTGTAGACATGGCAGGTCCAGGCCGACTCGACCCGCACCCGGCCTTCGCCGGCCGCCGTCGCCACGCATCCCGTCACGGCGTGACAGGTACGGGGCAAGGGAGTGGACGCGACCGACAGCCCGGACCGCACCCGCCAGACCCGGTCTTCCAGGCCCGCGCGCGCGGCGCAATACATCAACGACAACTCGCTGTCCGGCGATACCGACAGGCGATGTTCGTCGGTCCAGGCCGGCAGCCAGAAACTCGCGTCCTCGGCATACAGCGCCAGCCAGTCGTCCCAGCGCTGCGCGTCCAGGTGGGCGGCCTCCTGGAACACGACGGCCTGCGCATCGGCCTGCACTTCCAGCGCCAGCCTGCTCATTTCAACTTCCTCGACCAGTTGCGGTACAGCGCGTGGAACACGGTTTCATCGCTCATCTCGAACGGCCCCGAGATCGACGTATCGGGCGCGATGTCCAGTTCCGCCGCATGGGCGTCGGCGCCCCGTACCACCCGCCCCATGCCGCGCGCATAGCCTTGCTGCCATTCGATCTCGCCACTTTCGAAGCCGCGCTGGCAGTCCTCGAAGGTGACCGTGTCGTCCGGCGTGGCCAGCCCGCTGGGGTTGAAGAAATCCTCGTACTGGCGCAGGCGCTGGCGCCGCTGCTCGGCATCCTCGCCCACCGGGGCCAGGCAATAAGAGGTGATCTCGGTCAGGTCCACCGCCAGCGGGCGGATCACGCGCATCTGCAGGGCCGCGTTGGAAGCCAGCTGCAGGTTGGGAAAGATGTTGCACTGGCGCGTGCGCAGCATCCATTCGGCGCGCGTATCGCCCACGCGCGCGCGCAGTTCCGGCAGGCGCGCATACAAGGGGTGGTTCTCCACCGGCGAGGTGGTCCATACCAGCGCGTGCCCGTTGGGAAAGCCGAAGGATCCCATCATTTCCTCGCGCTTCTTGCCGCCGGCCTGCCAGATCGCCGCCTCGACGTCGGTGCGCCCCGCCATCCCCGAGCGCCGGTCCAGCAGCCGCAGGTAGGACGGATGCGTGGACGTGAAATGGTAGGCGTCGGTGGAATTCTCCAGCTGCAGCTTCCAGTTGGCGCGATAGGTATAGGTGACCGCGCCGGGAACGATTTCCAGGCCGGCCTCGCTCTGGTCGACCGCCATGTCGATGAAGCGCCGGATGTCGCCCAGGTGTGTCTCGAGCGGCGGCACCTCGGCCGCCAGGCTGGCGAACAGGAAGCCGCGGTATTCCGCGAAGCGGGCCACCGGCTGGAGGTCGTGGCTGTCGTCGTCGAAGGCGGCGGGATAGTCGCCCTGGGCCCTGCCCTTGACGCCCAGGTTGCGCCCGTCGCTGCCATAGGCCCAGCCGTGGTAGTGGCAGACATGAGTGCGGCGATTGCCGCGCCGCTGGTGGAAGACCAGGGCGCCCTTGTGACGACAGGAATTGTGGAAACAGCGCAGCGTGCCGTCCTGGCCGCGCATGACGACCAGCGGCTGCCGGCCGATGCTGGTCGTGAGGTAGTCCTGCGGGTTGGGCACCTGGGAAGCATGGGCGACGAACACCCAGCCGCCATGGAAAAAGCGGTCCATTTCCCGGGCGTAGACATCCTGGCGACGGAAAACGTCGCGATGGACGCGGAATACGCCGTCCGCAGGCCGGTCGTCGATGAGCTGGGCGATGTCTGCCGGCATTGATTCCCCGAGGCGCGCCAGAATTCGATATTGGATATTCGATCTTTGATCAAATCCTAGCAAGCGGATGACCACGATGACCAGGGGGTTTACCCGTGCCGCGCCACCGCGCGCACCCCGGCGTAAACTGCGCCCACTCTTGCGGAACCGACGACATGAAGAAGATCGCCGCGCTACTGGCCCTGGCCGCCTTCGCACTCTGGGCCGGCAACACCTCGCTGTTCCACGCCCCCCGCGACGGTCACCCGCTCCCCCTGGCGCATCGCGGCGTGCACCAGACCTATGCCGTGCAGGACCTGGACGCCGATACCTGCACCGCGGCCCGGATCCGGCCGCCCGTGCACGGCTACATGGAAAACACGCTCGCCTCGATGCGTGCCGCCTTCGAGGCCGGCGCCCGGACGGTCGAACTGGACGTGCACCTGACCCCGGACGGGAAGTTCGCGGTCTTTCACGACTGGACGCTGGACTGCCGCACGAACGGCCACGGCGTCACCCAGGACACGCCCATGACGGTGTTGCGGACCCTGGACGTCGGCCATGGCTATACCGCCGACGACGGCAGGACCTGGCCGCTGCGAGGCCGCGGCGTGGGCCAGATGCCCACGCTGGACGAGGTGCTGGACGCCTTCCCCGGCGGCCGCTTCCTGGTCAATTTCAAGAGCCGGCGGGAAGAGGAAGGCCGGGCCCTGGCGGAAATGCTCGCGGCCCATCCCGCGTGGCGCGAGGCGGTCATGGGCGTCTACGGCGGCGCCGAGCCCACGCGCGCCAGCATCGCGCGCGTGCCGGGGCTGCGTGGCTACGATCGCGCATCCACGCTGTCCTGCCTGCTGCGCTACGAACTCCAGGGCTGGAGTGGCATCGTGCCCGAGGCATGCCGCAATACGCTGGTGATCGTGCCGGTCAACTACGCCTGGGCATTGTGGGGCTGGCCCTATCGTTTCGCCGCACGCATGCGCGAGGCGGGCAGCGAGGTCATCGTGATGGGCGCCTACTCGGGCGGGGGCTTCAGTTCGGGCATCGACACGCCGGCCGACCTGGCGCAGGTGCCGGCCCGCTTTCCCGGCCATGTCTGGACCAATCGGATAGAAACGATGGGCGGCCCTATCCGGGCGCATTGAGCCGGTACGCGCGCCTCCCCGTGCACCGCCCCGAGTTCGCACTTACCGCAGAAAACCTTCAAGGACACCGCATGACTCTCGCCCCGCCTCCCAGCTACCCGCGCTGCTTCATCGCCCTGGGGCCGGACGCCGCCACGCGCTTGGACCTGGCAGACCGTGCCGCGCGCTTGCCCGGAACCCCTCTGCGGCCGGCCGATTTGCATCTCACCCTGGCCTTCCTCGGCGGGTTGGACGCCGGCCAGGCCGACCGGCTGGCCGAAGCGCTGGGCGCACTGGCCACCGCCGTGCCGCCGCTGGACAGTCTCGCATTCGAGCTCTGGCCACATCCCGCGCACCCACGCGTGGCAGTGCAGGCCTACGCGCTTTCCGACAGGCTCCGCGCCTTGGTGGCCCAGGTCCAGGCCATCTTGCGAAGCATGGACCTGCCGGTCGAAACCCGGCCCTTCCGGCCGCACGTCACCCTGGCGCGGTTCGGGCACGATCGAGCAGTGCCACCGATCCCGGCTGCACCGCAGGCGCCGCCAGCGGCGTTCGACAGCCTGGGCCTGTATTGTTTGGCGGCGCGGGAAACCGGGTTGCGCTACCAGGTCCTGTATCGCTGGGCCCTGCCACGGTGACGGCGCCGGGATCCGTCATGCAGGATCCCGCCTGGGCAGGCTCCACGCGAACCACCTGCGCTCGATCCGCTCGATGGCCTGGTAAAGCAGCAAGCTCAACACGACGAGGATGGCCAACGCCACGAAAGACTGCGGCATTTTCATCATCGACGTGGAGAACAGGATCAGGTAGCCCAGACCGCTCTCGGCGGTGACGAACTCGCCCACCACCGCGCCGATCACGGCCAGCGTGATACAGACCTTGAGCGCGCTGAAGATGTAGGGCACCGCGAACGGCATACGAATGAACCAGAGTTCGCGGTTGCGGCTGGCCCGCAGCGAGCGCGAGAGCTCCAGGATTTCGGCCGGCGTCGCCCGCAATCCCGTGACCAGCGAGATCACCAGCGGAAAAAAAGTGATCAGACAGGTAATGACCACGCGCGGCAGCACGCCCGCTCCCAGCGCGACAACGATGATGGGCGCCACTGCGACGATGGGTGTCGAATGGATGACCACCAGTATCGGCACCAGCGTGCGCGACAAGAGCGGCGAGTGGGTAATCATCACCGCGACCGGGAAGCTGACGGCAATGGCGGCGACGAAGCCGGCGATCACCACCTCCACCGTGCTGCGGAAATGACCAAACAGCTGCGGCGCGGTAAACGTTCCGGCCGCGCGCACGATTTCCGACGGCGCCGGAAACACATAGGCCGGTATCGCAAACAAGCGGCAGGCAAGCTCCCAAGCCGCGAGCAGCCCGGCGGCCGTCAACAGCGGGGCATGGCGATGGGCGTAGGTAAGCAGCGGGTGCATCGTCTAGGGTTCCGTCCTGCGGGTGAACACCTGTTCCCGGATGTCATTGGCCATGCGGTTGAAGCGGGAGTCGGTCAGCGTATCGAGCGAACGCGGCCTGGCGAAGGGTACGTCGATCACATCGCGCACGCGCCCCGGCCGGGCCTGCATTACGACGATGCGATCGGACAGAAGCAATGCCTCGGGGATCGAATGCGTCACAAACACGACCGTCTTGGGCGTATCGCGCAGAATGCGCAACAGCTCGAGGCTCATCTCGTCGCGCGTGAGCGCGTCGAGCGCCGAGAACGGCTCGTCCATCAAGAGGATATCGGGATCGTGCAACAGCGAACGGGCAATGCCCACCCGCTGCTGCATGCCTCCCGACAGTTCATCGGGCCGCTTGTCGATGAAATCGGCCAACCCTACCATGCCCACGAGTTCGCGGGCGCGGGCCAGCGTCGCCGGATCCACCCGGCCCATCTTGAGCTTGACGGGAAACGCCACGTTGTCGAGCACGCTCATCCACGGCAACAGCGTCGGGCGCTGGAAAACGATGCCGATTTCGTCGCGCGGCTCACTCACGGGCTGGCGATAGATGCGAATGCTTCCCGCGCTGGCGGGCAGCAGCCCGGCCATCAGCCGCAACAGCGTCGACTTGCCGCAACCCGATGGCCCGATCAGCGCGACGAACTCGTGCCGGGCAATGCCGAGGTCTATGCCGCTCAAGGCCTCCGTACTGCTGCGGTCGCTGGTGACAAACGTCTTGCCGACGCCGGCCAGTTCGATGATGGGCGACTCCATGCTCAACGATCCGGAAGCGCGCCGCGATAAACCAGCTTCTCGGGATCCACCTTGCCGGCCGGATAGTGCTCGGAGGCAGCCACCCACTCCCAGCTTTTCTTCAGCAGACCGGGTTCGAGCGTGCCTATGCCGTCGCGCCGGCTAATGGCATTGTCGATCAGCGGCATGG
This sequence comes from Pigmentiphaga sp. GD03639, assembly GCF_029845405.1. Taxonomy (NCBI): domain Bacteria; kingdom Pseudomonadati; phylum Pseudomonadota; class Betaproteobacteria; order Burkholderiales; family Alcaligenaceae; genus Pigmentiphaga; species Pigmentiphaga sp. GD03639. Next base: position 245,889 of record NZ_JAOCLR010000006.1, on the reverse strand, counting down.
AGGCCGTGAACTGGGCGGCGGCGATCGCCGGATCCACTTCGGCCGATGCCTTCTGCACCGCCTTGCCGGCCGCGGCCGGATCCTTGAGCGAAAACAGCACGGCCTTGTGGAAAGCCCGCAGGAAACGCCTGAGCACCTCGGGCCGCTGCTCGATTAGCTTGTTGGACGCCACCAGGACCGTCCCATAGGTCTGCAGGCCGAACGACGACCACGGCAGCACCTCGACCTCCTTGCCACGCGGGCGCAGCAGGGAATTGGCCAGCGGCGACTGGGTGCGGAAGCTGGAGATGGCATCGACCTTGCCGGACGCCAGCATGGGCATGAGTACATTGGCGTCCACCAGTTGCAGCTTGACCTGATCGATGGCGATGCCATTGCGTTCAAGGACGACAGGCATGAGCACGCGCGAGGCCGATAGCGCGGTGGCGGCTACCGGCCTGCCCTTGAGGTCCTGCAGTGTCTTGATGCCGCTGCCCTTGACGACGAAGAAGGAATCGGGCGCCTCGGTATAGAGCGAGTACACGACGCGCATGGGCATGGCCTCCTTGGCGGCCGCGCTCAGCACCGCCGACAGTCCCGAACTGGCGATATCGGCGGCTCCGGTGGCGACCTTGGTGAGCGCATCGGACGACCCTCGCCCGGACTGCACGGTCACCTCCAATCCCTCGGCGGCGAAGAATCCCTCGTGCACGCCCACGTAGAACGGCGCCTTGTCGCCCGAAGGCAGCCAGTCGATCTGCGCGACCACCTTGTCCGCTGCGGCGGCCGGTCCGGCCAGCATGACCGCCATCCCCCACGCCGCTAGTCCCCGCAACGTCAGACGCGCCACGTGCGCGCAAGCGCCTTTCCATCTTTCCGCGCGTTCCGCGCCGGTCGTTCCTGCCAGCATAGCCCTGCCCCTCGAAATGGTTGACTGCCGAAAGATCCTCGCCCGCTCGCCCATCCGCTTGGTCAGGGGCCCAATGGACGTTCGCCGGTAATGCTGACCCGCCACATCAACCGGCGGTAACGCTCCTTGTCGTAAGGCGTGGCGCGATGAAGCGTGCATCGGTTGTCCCAAACGACGAGGTCGCGCGGCTGCCAGGCATGGCGATAGAGGAAACGCTCCGCCGTGCACCAGGCAAGCAATTCCTGTACCAACGACAGGCCGTCCTCGTCGCCCAGACCTTCTATGGATTTGACCGTCTGGCCGCCGGGATAGAGCGACAGGGAACCATCGACCGGATGGCGGCGCACCAGCGGCTGCGATACGTCCGGCGCCCGCGCCCGCTGCTCGTCGGTCGGGACTGGCACTTTGCCAGCGAACACGGGGTTGCTGGCGCGATCGGTGATCATCTTCATGTACGAATGTTCGACACGCAGTGCCTTGAGCTCGCCGCGCCGCGCCTCGGACAGGCTTTCGTAGGCCAGGCGGGTATTGGCGAACTCCGTCGCCGCGCCTTCCGGCGGCACCTCCAGGCCATACAGAAAGGTGTAAGCAGTCGGTTTGGCGAAATAGGCCTGGTCCGTATGCCAGCCGTAGCCATCGGTCGACGAACCGATCGGCCGGCCGTTTTCGACGATGTTCGAGAGAATGTAGATGAAGGGATTGCCCGGCATGCAGAACTGGTCCAGCACGCTCGGCTCCAGGGGGCCGAGCCTGGCGGCCGCGGCCTGGATCGCCGCGGGCGACAATTGCTGATCACGAAAAATGATCACGCCGTGGCGGGCCAATTGCCGGGGCAGATCGGCGTAGAACGCATCGTCCGCGCTGGCCAGATCGACACCGTGCGCGACCGCTCCCAGCGGCGCGCCGGCAACCGATTCGTAATGCCATGCAATGGTGTTCACTTCGCAAGCTCCCAGGATGGGCCGAGGTATCGGCGAACCATCATCCTAGGAAGGCAAGCGCAATCTGAAAATCAGCAAATTCAGTGCGATGCGTTCGCTTTTTCAGTACACCTGGACGCACGCGGGCAAAGCTCGGCGCCTTCGGTCGCCGCACCTACACGAGTGCGTGCATGTGCTCCGCCAGGTAGTGCACGAAACGCGAAGTCGGCACCGATAAGGTGCGACCGCGACGCGCCAGCAGCACCAGTCGGCCCTTGGCCAGGGGCGGATCGGCCAGCGCGATGGCAACCAGCTCGCCGCGCTCCACCTCGGCCGCCACGCCAACCGCCAACTGAAAAAAAACGCCGCCGGACTGACGCGCGAACTGTCCCATCAACTCGAAACTGTCCGTTTGCAACGCCGGGTTGACCACGTGGCCCGATTGGCGCGCCAAGCTTTCGATCAGGTTGCGCCCGCCAGCCAGCGCGGAGTTGGTGAGAGCCAACGGATGGGCCAGGCAATCGCTCAAGTGCAGCGTCTTGCGGCGCGCGAGCGGATGACCAGGCGCCATGACGGCATGCAGCGGTGTCCTGACCTCTACCAGCCGGGTCAGCAAGGCGTTGGGAGGCGGATTGAACAACAGGCCGAGTTCGACCGTATCGTCCTGCAGCTCGTCGAAGGTACGCGCCGTCGTCCCCATGTTGACAGTGAACGATACGCCGGGATATTCATCGCGGAAGGCGGAGATAGCCCGCGACAGCAGTTCCCGGGTAGCGGTCTCGTGCGACGTGATGCGGATGTGGCCGCGCCGCAACCCACGCAAGCTGTCGAACTGGAAGCGCAACAATTCAAACTCGCGCTCCTGCTTGCGGATGTGGGCCAGCAGCAGCTCGCCTGCGGCGGTAGCTCGCATTCCACGCGGCAGACGCTCGAACAGCTCGACGCCCAACTCCTGTTCCAGATCCAGTAATTGCCGATTCAACGCTGACGCGGCCACGTGGACCTGCTCGGCCGCCTTGCGCAGCGATCCGGCGCGCGCAATGGCATCGACATAGACAAAAACACGGGGTAGCACGGGGGGCGTCCTTCGATCGGGGGCGGCGCGCGGCGCGCCAGGATGCCCCCGACTTTACCGTGGCGCGCCGGCCGCGGCGAGCCGTCAGGCCTGCGCGCTGGGCAGGGGCGAGCTTTCCGACAGGCGGATCATCTCCACCGCCAGCGCGGCCACGAGGCGATCCCGCTGGCCTCGGGCCGACGGTTCGTTCCACAGGTCCTCGACCTCGTACGGGTCGGCTTCCAGGTCGTAGAACTCGCACACCGCCGGGTCGTCCGACAGCGTCAGCCGGTAGCGGCCGTCGAACAGCGTGCGCACCTTGAAGCGGCGGGGCCGTCCGAACGCGTATTGCAAAGGCTCGCTTTCGACCACGATGCCGGCGCGTTCGGGGACCGACGCGGCCTCGCCGCGGATGGCCGGCAGCAGGTTCGCGCCTTGGATGCCGTTGAAGGGCGCCAGGCCCGCGCGCGCCAGGATGGTCTGCGCGATGTCTATCGTGCCTGCCACGTCGTCCACCACCGCGCCGCGCCTGGGTCCGGGCAGTTGCGGGTCGTGCCAGATGAACGGGACCTGGGTCACGCTGCGATAGTGCATGACGCCCTTGAGCGCGATGCCGTGGTCGCCCATCATCTCGCCGTGGTCGGAGGTAAAGATGACCACGGTGTCCTCGCGCAGTCCCAGCTCGTCCAGCTTGGCCAGCACCCGGCCGACGGAATCGTCCACCAGGCTGATCGAGCCGTAGGTCAGCGCGGTCACCTCGCGGCACTCGCGCTCGTTCAGGGCGAACGGTACGTAGGCCTCGCGCGAGGCGCCCGTGCGAGTGCGCTCGTGCACGGCCCGCAGCAGCGCCGGCATGTTCTCCTGGTGAAAGGACGGCGGCAGCGGAATGCCGGCCGGGTCGTACATGTCCCAGTACTTGCCGGGAGGCGTGAACGGGTGGTGCGGATCGGGAAACGAGCACTGGATGAAGAACGGCGCGTCATCGTCCCGCCGCGCGTGCCGGGCCAGCCACTCGCAGGTCTGCTCGGCCACGTAGGTCGAGGGATACAGTTCCACCGGCATGCGCGTGCGCCAGGCCTGCGGCGAATCGTAGCGGTCGTCGGGAATGGCGTTCTCGCGGCCGCGCAGGCTGTCCGGATCGGGATGCCGCTCGGCCAGCCAGCGCGCGTAGTCGCCTTGCACGCGGTCGCCGTGCAAGGTGCACAGGCGCACGTCGTCGAAGCCGTAGAACGGCGTCTGTACATGGAAGGACGGATCGGCCTTCCAGTACGGCGTCCACTCGTTGTCGTACTCGCGGCCGCGACGGTGATGCCGGTGCGCATCCTTCATCGCCTCGGAAGGCGGCGTGCCGCCGTTCAGGTTTTCCCAGCCGCGGATGGGCGGATTGTTGTAGCCGAAGTTCTGCAGGTGCGACTTGCCGATCAGCGCCGTGGCGTAGCCCGCGTCGCGCAGCAGCTCGACGAAGGTGACGTCCTCGCGCGACAGCGGGATGCCGTTGTGCAGCACACCGTGCAGCGAGGGCATGCGTCCGGTCATCAGCGTAGCCCGGTTGGACATGCAGGTGGGGCTGGCCACGTAGAACTGCGAGGCCCGCACCCCGTCGCGCGCCAGCGCGTCCAGGTGCGGCGTGCGCAGGATGGGATTGCCGTAGCAGCCCAGGTGATCGGCCCGCTGCTGGTCGGTCATGACCAGCAGGATGTTGGGCCGCTTGGAAGCGCGTGGATCCATGCGATCAATCGGCCGAGATGTTGAATTCCTTGACGATCTTGCCGTAGCTCTCGTACTCGGCCCTGGCCATGCGGGCGAGGTCCTCGGACGAACCGCCCAGCGGCACTTCCCACTGCTGCTTGAGCTTGGCGGCGGTGTCCGGCTGGCGCAGCACGGTGTTGAACTCCTGGTTCAGCTTCTCGACCACGGCGGGCGGCGTGCCCTTGGGCGCGAACACGCCGTACCAGGCGCCGGTCGCGGTGTTGGGGTAGCCCTGCTCGGCCAGCGTGGGCAGGTCGGGCATCAGCGGCGAACGCTCTTTCTCGGCCATGCCCAGGGCCACCAGGCGGCCGGCGGCGATGTGCTGTGCCACCACGCCGATGCTGGCGTAGGTGATCTTCACGTGGCCGCCCAGCACGTCGGCGATCGCCGGCGCCACGCCCTTGTAGGGCACGTGCAGCATGTCCACGCCGGCCGACTTCTTGAACAGTTCGCCGGCGATGTGCATGGGCGAGCCGCTGCCAGGCGTGGCGTAGGCCAGCCCCGGCTGCTTCTTCAGCAGCGCGACCAGCTCCTTGGCGTTCTTCACGCCCAGCGACGGATGGGCGACCATCATCATCGCGCCTTTGGACGGCGCGACGATGGGCACGAAGTCGTTCAGCACGTCCAGGTTCACGTTCGCGCCCTTGGGCAGCACGTGGGGAGCGATCAGGAAAGTGTTGGGCGCGAACAGCAGGGTATAGCCGTCGGCCGGCGCACGCGCGACGGCGGACGCCCCCATCATGCCGCTGACGCCCGGGCGGTTCTCGACGATGACGGACTGGTGCAGGCGTGCGGCCAGCTTCTCGCCCAGCATGCGCGCGCCGATGTCCGGCCCGCCGCCGGCGGGATAGCCGACGATGATGGTGATGGGCTTGGAGGGGAAATCGTTCCCTTGCGCATGCGCGGTCAGCGCGGCAAGCGGCAGACAGCCCAGGACCAGGGCGAATTTGCGGAGCAATGCGTACATAGGGGCACCTATCGGATACGAGGCGAACGCGAAGAAGGGCAGATTCTTCCCTGAAAATCGGCCGGCCTCCACCCCAATAACGCCTCATTAGGGCGCAATTCGTCCCGCCTGCCGATAAAATCGACGCTGCGCGATCGACGGAGGAAGAAGTGGATGTATTGAGCGAGGTCCTGTCCGGCTGCCGGGCCGACAGCGCCACGACCGGCCGCTTCACCCTGCATGCCCCGTGGTCGCTGGAATCCACCGGCCTGCAGGGCGCGATGTTCCGCATCGCCCGGGGCGCGCCCTACTGGATACAGCCCGAAGGCATGGCGCCCGTGCGGGTGCCGGCGGGCGACCTCGTCGTGCTGCCCCGCGGCGGCCGGCACATCATCTCGTCCGAGCCGGGACTCGCGCCCGTTCCCTTCGCCGAGGTGCTGGCGGCGCACGGCATGCGCGAGCGCGGGGAAAAGCCGCTGGTGTTCACCCACGGCGAAGGCGGCACGCCCACCGAACTCTTCACCACCATCGTCGACTACGGCCCCGTCGGGCAGAACACCGTGCTGCGCTTCCTGCCCGGCCTGATCCACCTGCGCGAGGACGACGTGAACCTGGCCTCGTGCCTGGCGCCCACCATGCGGCTGTTCATCGAGGAAAGCCTGAACCGCGAGCCGGGCTGGAAACTGTCGGCCGCGCGCATGGGAGACCTGCTGATGGTGCACGTGCTGCGCGCCTACCTGCTGCGGCACCGCGACACCGAGCCGAACTGGCTGCGCGGCCTGGCCGACCCCAAGATCGCGCAGGCGATCATGCTGATGCACCGCTGGCCCGAGAAACCCTGGACCCTGCCCTCGCTGGCCGACGAGGTCTGCATGTCGCGATCACGCTTCAGCGCGCGCTTCCGCGAACTGGTGGGCGTATCGCCGATCTCCTACCTGACGGCGCGCCGCATGGAGCGAGCCGCCGAACGGCTGCGGCTGGGATCGGTACGCCTGGCCGACGTGGCCGAACTGGTCGGCTACGGCTCGGAAAAGATATTCGCCCGCGCCTTCCGGCGCTGGGCCGGCGTGCCCCCCGGGGAATACGGGCGGCGCGCGGGCTGAGCCAATCAGGGCTGCCGCTGGCGGACGATCAGCACGTCGCAGGGCGTGTGCTGGATCAATTGTTCTGCCACGCTGCCGATGGCCGTGCGCAGTATTCCCGTGCGGCCGTGCGTGCCGACCACCAGCAGCTCGGTGGGATGGCGCGCCACGTAGTCGGGCAGCACGTCTTCGGGCAGGCCGTGCTCGATCTTCCATTCGATGTCGGGCCGGTTCAACAGCGCCGCGTTCCGTTTCATGAACTCGGTCACTTCGTTGTCGGCCTTCGCCCTTGCCTGCTCCACCACGGCCGCCTCGGCATGGGCGTTATGGGCGGAGAAGGCGTGGAACAACAGCGGGCGCGCATCCGGGAACAGCGTCAGGGCCGCTTGCAGCGCCTGGCGCGCCCCCTCGGAGAAATCGACGGCGGCGACGAAATCGCGATAATCGTGATGCGGGCGTTCGCGCACCACCAGGATGGGCTGGGCGGCCTCGCGCGCCAGCTTCTCGACCGTGGTGCCCAGCAGCAGGCGGCCCAGGGTCTCGTCGCGGGCCACCCCGGTGACGATGAGGTCGCAATGGCGTGCCTCGGCCGTCTTGCGGATGACCTCGACCGCATGCCCCGTTTCCAGCACCAGTTCGGCCTGGACGTCGACGCTGCCCAGGCCGGCCCGGAAGCGCCGCTCGGCGGCGTTGCGGTCGACCACCTGGCTGCGGCGGGCGGTCAGCACGTCGCCCAGCGACGTCTCGTTCACGCACACCGCGATCAGCTTGGCGCCGTGCTCGCGGGCCAGTTGCACGGCCCGGTCCTGGGCGCGGTCGCAGCGCGCGCTCAGGTCGGTGGCAAGCAGGATGCAACGCAGGTTTTCGGTGGAGGGTCCTTCCATGCTGATCTCCCTGGTGTGGCGGACGCGGCGGCGCGCGTGTTGCGGCCCGTTGGGCGGGCGAGGATCCGGAGGCGGGACGGGAAGACCGCGGATCGCGCGGCGTCCCCGTCGGACCTACGATACCAACGGAAGGCGACCCTGCCAATCACGATGACGCGCGAGGGGCCTCGCGCTCGGCCGTGGAACAGGCCTCGATGTAGTCCGCCAGGCGCCGCGCCGCCGCCGACAACGGCCGCCGCTCGTCATGAGCCAGCCACAAACCCATGGTCATGGGCGGCCCGCCGGGCGACAGCTCGGCCAGGAGGCCGGATTCCACGTCCTGCCGGACCGTCTTCGCCAGCACGCACCAGATGCCCACTCCCGCCGCCGTCAGTTCCCGCACCATCCCGGACTCGGTGGCGCGCGAGGCCACCGGCGTGCCGGCGATGCCCGCGGCTCGCAGCATGTCGGCCATGTGGATCGAGAAACCCGAACGGTGCGCGGCCCGCACGAACTTGTGCCGGGCCAGCTCCCGCGGCGGCACGGCGGCGCGTCCGGCCAGGGGATGCGAGGGTGCGGCAACCAGGGCGAAACGCTCGACGCCGATGGCCCGGCCGGCCACGCCCTCCTGCGGCCACCGGCTCAGGAAACAGGCCAGGTCGGCGGTGCCGTCGCGCAACTGCGCCAGGACTTCGTCCAGCGTGCCGGCCACCATGGCCAGCTCGTACTCGGGATGCTCCCGGGCGAAGCCGGCCAGCGCCGGCGGCAGCACCGAATTGGCCACCGGCCGCTGGCAGGCGAAGACGATGCGCCGTTCTCCGGCCCCGCGGCCGCCGCCCAGGTCCTCGGACAGCCGCGCCGCGTCGTCCAGCACCGCGCGGGCATGCGCCAGCACGCGCTCGCCCGCCTCGGTCAGCGTGGCGCGCCGGCCGCGCTGGCGCAGGAACAGGGCTGTTCCCGCCCTGCGCTCCAGGATCTGGATGTGCTGGCTGACCGACGGCTGGGCGATGTCCAGTTGCCGGGCGGCACCGGCGAAGCTGCCGGTCTCGGCCACCGCCACCAGCACCTCGAGTCCGCGCGGAGACAGGCTAATCATGCGTCCTCCGATAGGCCATTACCTATATCTCATATAGGGTACTGGCCCGTTGCCCCGGACCGCCCCCGACGATGATACTGCCTGGCTTCCAAGGCGCCGCCTCGCGGCGCCCATGACAACAGGAGGCATCCATGAAACGTTTGCTGGCCCCCGCGCTGGCCCTCGCGGCGCTGCTGGCCTGCGGCGCGCCCCAGGCCCAGTCCCGGCCCGACTTTCCGTCCAAGGGCGTGCACATCGTCAATCCCTTCCCGCCCGGCTCGCCGGTCGAGTACGTCGGCCGCCTGGTCGCGCAGAACCTGGAACAGGCCTGGGGCAAATACGTCGTCGTCGAAAGCCGCTCGGGCGCCGGCGGCACCGTGGGCGCCAACTACGTCGCCAAGGCGGCGCCCGACGGCCACACGCTGCTGGTCACCACGGCATCGCCCATTTCCTTCGCCGCCGCGCTGTACGAGAAGCTGCCCTACGACCCGGTCAAGGATCTCGCTCCCGTCTGGGGCATCGTCACGCCCGGACAGGTCGTGGTGGTCAACAGCCAGCTTCCGGTCCGCACGCTGGCCGAACTCGTGGCCTACGCCAAGGCCAACCCCGGCAAGCTGTCGTACGCCTCGTCGGGCATAGGCACCGTCCAGCATTTCGGCGGCGAGCTGTTCCAGGCCCGTACCGGCACCAAGATGGTCCACGTCCCCTACCGGGGCGGCGCTCCCGCCGCCACCGACCTGGCCGGTGGGCACGTGCAGGTCATGTTCGACTCGCTCACCAACCAGCTCCGCAACATCGAGGCCGGCAAGGTCTGGCCGCTGGCCATCCTGCGATCGCGGCGCGACAGCAAGCTGCCCGACGTGCCCACCGCCGCCGAGGCCGGCGTGTCCGGCGTCGAGGTCGTCAACTGGATCAGCCTGTTCGCGCCGGCCGGCACGCCCGCCGACGTGCTGCGCACGCTGCGCCAGACGGCGAAGTCCGTCATGGCGGCGCCGGACAACGTCGCCAAGCTGACCGAGACCTTCGGCGAGGCCCAGGTCCTGGACGGCGAGCAGCTCGCGCAGATGATCCCGACCGAGGCCCGCACCTACATCGAACTGGTCGAACACGCCGGCATCCCCAAGCAATGACCGCGGCCCCCGCCGCCCCACGCAGGAACCCCGCATGAAAATCGTCCGCGTCGAAACCATCCTGCTGACCATCGCGCTCAATCGCGACTATGGCGGCAGCGTCTACAGCGTGCCCCGCAAGAACGCCATCGTCACCCGCATCCATACCGACCAGGGCCTGGTCGGCCATTGCGTGAACGGCGAAGGCAACTTCGACGTCCATCGCCAGGCGCGCGAGATCGTCGACCGGGAACTGGCCCCGCTGCTGATCGGCCAGGACCCCACCGCCATCGAAACCCTGTGGTCGCGCATGTGGACATCCACCCATCGCGGCGGCCGCGACAAATGGGCTGCCGTGCGCGCCGTGGCCTGCGTGGACAGCGCGTTGTGGGACCTGCTCGGCAAGCGCGCCGGACTGCCCCTCTACCAATTGTGGGGCGGCGCGCGCCACGCGCTGCCCATCGTCGCCATCGGCGGCCAGTACCGCGAGGGCTACGCGCCGCAGGACTACGGCGCCGAGATGGAGGAATACCGCGCGCTGGGCCTGGCCGGCTGCAAGTTCAAGGTGGGCGGGCGCGAAGTCGAGGAAGACCTGGCGCGCACCCGCGCCGCGCGGCGCGCGGGCGGCGACGATTTCGTGCTGTTCGCCGATGCCAACCGTGCCTGGAGCCGCACCCAGGCCCTGGCCTTCTGCCGGCAGGCGGCCGACCTGGGCCTGCGCTGGTTCGAGGAGCCCTGCCACTGGGACGACGACCGGCGCGACCTGGCGCTGCTGCGCGCGCAGACGGGCATGCCCATCGCCGCCGGCCAGTCGGAGATCACCACCCAGGACTGCCGCGACCTGATGCTGGACGCCGCCATCGATGTCTGCAACCTGGACGCGAGCTGGGGCGGCGGCCCCACCGCCTGGCTGCGGGTGGCGCGAATGGCGGCGTGCTTCGGGGTGCAGATGGGCCACCACGGCGAGCCCATGGTGGGCTCGCACCTGCTGGCCGCGGTGGAGAACGGCACCTATGTCGAAACCCACCATCCCGACCGGGACCCGATCTTCCACCAGATGCTGATCGGACGCGGCGCGATAGCGAACGGGCACTACATGCTGCCCCAGGGGCCGGGCTGGGGCGTGGATTTCGATCCGGACTTCATCGAGCGGTACCGGACGGATTGAAGGCGGACGGGCCGACTCAAAACCGGTGGTTGATCCCGATCGCGAACGCCTGGTTGCCGGCCAGCGCATTGCCCACGTCGTTGGCGTTCCACACCTTGTAGAAGCCGGTGGGCGAGGTGTTGGACGCCTTGTTGTCGATGTAGGTGTAGGACGTGTACAGGCTGGTGCGCTTGGACAGGTCGTATACGTAGCCGATGGCGTACAGGCGCGCGTCATGGTTGTCGGCGGTGCGGTCGTTCTTGTTGATGAACGAGACGATGACGCGGCCGCGCGCGCCGGCGGGAATGCGCGCGCCCAGCAGCAGGTCCTCGGATTTGTCGTTGACCGTGCCGGGCACGATGGATCCGCGGTTGATGACGTAGTTGACGAAGGCGGTGGCCACGCCGAAGTCGTACTTGGCGCCGATGAAGGTCATCTTGGCGTCCTTGCCCGGGGCGACGGCATCGTTGGCCTTGGCGTAGGCGACCTTCATGCCGAACGGGCCCTTGGTGTAGCCCACCGAGGCGCCCAGTTGCGAGTTCGTGCTGCTGGAACCTGCGACCTCGCCCGGGGCATATGATAGCTCGCCATTGAAACCCGAGGCGTGGCCCAGGTAGTACTTGGCGACATTGTTGGCGCGATTGCTTCCGCCCTGGCCGCCGGCCGAGATCAGGCTGGCCGAGGTGCCGGTCATGCCGGTCGAGAAGGGATCGAACTCGACCTGCGCCATGGCCACGGTCGTGTACTGGCGGCCCAGCGTGAGGCGGCCCAGGCTGCCTTCGAGCCCGACCCAGGCCTGGCGGCCGAACAGCGTGCCGCCCTGGGCCGAACTGCCGTTATCGACGTTGACGCCGCCTTCCAGCATGAAGATGGCCTTGTTGCCCCCGCCCAGGTCCTCGCTGCCCATCAGGCCGAAACGCGAGCCGGACATGATGCCCGAGTTGAGCTTGTTGTTGGTGCCGGCGGCGTTGCCGCTGTCATGCAGGAAGCCCATGTCCACGATCCCGAACAAGGTGACGCTGGAGGTCTGGGCGAACAGGGGCGCACTGGCGCAGGTCGCCAGGAGAGCGGGCAGAAGTCGGGTGCGAAGCTTCATGACATTTCCTTCTGTGAGCACAGGGCTGGAAGAGAGGCGTTGCCGGCCAGGCGTGGGTGGCGGCCGGCAAACCGTGGGTGGCGAGCCGCGGAAGCCCGCGTCCCGCCGTGGATCACATGGCGCGGTCAGGCTCCGTAGCCGAACATCCTGGGCAGCCACAGCGACAGTCCCGGGAACAGCACCAGGAGCAGCAGGACGCCAACCAACAGGAAGCAGAACGGCCATATCGCGCGGTTGATCTGTCCGATGGGAACGCCCGATAGCGCCGACAGCACGAACAGGATCAATCCGTAGGGCGGCGAGATGATCGCGATCATGAAGTTCAGCGTCGCGACCACGCCGAAATGCACCAGGTCGATTCCCAAGGCATGGGCCGCGGGCAGCAGCACCGGCACCAGCACCAGCAGCATGACGGCGCCGTCGAGCACCGTGCCCAGCACCAGGAACATGAGGTTGACCAGCAGCAGGAACATCACGGGCGACAGGTCCAGGCCCATGACGTAGCCCGCCAGCGACTGGCTCAGCCCTTCCGAGGTGAAGGCGTAGTTGACGATGAAGGAGCTGAAGATCAGCAGCATCACCGCCGCCGACTGGCGCATGGATTGCACGAATACGGCGGCCAGGCCGCGCAGGCCGACGTTGCGGTAGACCAGCACGCCCAGCACCATGGCCCAGAAGGCCGCGACCGTGGCGGACTCGGTGGGCGTGAAAATGCCGGTCCAGATGCCCCCAAGCAGGATGACCGGCAGCGTCATGGGCACCGCGGTGCGCGCCAGCACGCCGGGCAGTTCGGACAGCGGCACCGCGCGGCCGCGCGGCAGGTCGTGGCGGCGCGCCATCCACACGATCATGGCCATCAGCGCGACGGTCATGATCAGCGCCGGCACGATGCCCGCCATGAACAGCGCGCCGATCGAGGCGCCGCTGATCAGCGCATAGATCACCATCGGGATCGACGGCGGCACCATGGGGGCGAGGCAGGACGCAGCCGCGGTGATCGCCACCGACAGGCCGCCGGGATAATTCCCGACCTTGCGCATCATGCGCGTGGCGACCATCCCGGCGCCGGCGGCCTCGCTCACCGCGCTGCCCGACAGGCTGGACATGACCAGGTTCATCAGGATGGTGACGTGGCCCATGCCGCCGCGAAAGCGGCCCACCAGGGCGTCGGCCGCGCCCCACAGCCGCTCGCTGATGGTGGCGGCGTTCATCACGTTGCCGGCCAGGATGAACATGGGCACGGCGATCAACACGGTCATCTCGAACGACGAATTCAGGGTCTGGTCGACGATGATGCCGAGGTCCTGGCCGCTTACCCACAGGTAGAGCACGCCGGAACAGAACATGATCAGCACGACCGGGAAGCGCAGCACGGCGCCCAGGACGACGACGGCGCACAGCGCCAGGAATGCGGTGCTCATGGAACGATCAGCCGAGGATGTTGGAGTTTTCTTCAGGCGCGTCGTCAGCAACGCGCTCGCGCCAGTCCGGCCGCAACAGCTGCCAGAACTGGATGACGGCACGCACGATGACGGCCACCCAATAGACGACGAAGCAGCTGAACACCGCATCGAGACGCCAATCGAGCACCGAGGTACGCTCGCGCCACAGGAAGGCGACGTAGTCGTAGATGGTGGGCAGGGAGGCGAGGAAGGTCACGCCGATGGCCAGTGACGCCAGCAGCCCTATGCCTCGCCGGCCGCGCGGTCCGCACAGGTCGTAGACCACGTCGAACCGCACCTGCTCGCGATCGGACAGCAGCAGGCCGTCGGTCAACAGCACGACCCACAGCAGCAGCACCATCGCCAGCTCGTCCGTCCAGACCAGCGGCATGGAGAACACGTAGCGCATCACGATGCCCAGCAGCGAAATCCCGAAGATCGCCACGAAGGCCAGCGTACACAGCGCTTCCATGCCTCGCTGCAGGCGAACGAACCCTTTCCGGTACATGGCTGCCTACCTCACCGCTTCGATTTTTTCCTTCAGTCCCTTGGGCCACTTGGCGGCAATGCCCGCCTGCGCGTACTCCTTGTCGACGCTCGCGCGGAAAGCAGCCAGGTCCGGCGTCTGTATCGTCAGGCCCTTGCTCTTGAAGAAATCCACGATCTCGGCTTCTTCCTTGATGCGGCCCTGGTCGTTGTAGTCGGCGGCCAGGCGGGCGGCCTGGCGTACGGCCTGCTGGCCGGCGGCGTCGATCTGGTCCCACTTCTTCTTGGCCATGGTCAGGAACACCGGCTGCACCAGGTGGCTGGTCAGCACGATGGTCTTGGTGACTTCCTGGAAGTTGTTCGCCTTGGTGATGGGCAGCGGATTTTCCTGGCCATCGATGGCGCCGGTCTTCAAGGCCAGGTAGACCTCGGACACCGCCATGGGAGTGGGCGTGACGCCCAGGCCCTTGCCGAGCGCGACCCAGCCGGGGCCGCCCGGCACGCGCAGCTTGATGCCGGACAGGTCGGCCGGCGTCTTCACGGCGCGGCCGTCGCGCAGGTTGACCTGGCGCGTGCCCAGGTACATGGGCTCGATGATCTGCAGCTCCATCTTCCTGGCCACCTCGGCGAAGTAGGCCTTGCCGATATCGCTGTCGAACACCTTGCGGGCATGCGCGTAGTCACGGAACAGGTAGCCCGACGAGAACACCGAGAACTCGGGAATCTGCTGTTCGACCTCGAACGTGGTCATCGTGCTCATCTCGAGGTTGCCGCGCTGCAGGGCGGGTACCTCCGTTCCCTGGCGAAACAGCGAGCTGCCGGTGTAGACCTCGACCGCGAACTTGCCCGGGGCCAGTTTCTCGAGCTGTTCCTTGAACACGCGCAGGCCGCCCGAGAGCCAGTCGGTGTCGGCCGCCGCCGACGACACGCGCAGCTTGATGGGATCGGCGGCCAGCGCGAGCGCCGGCGCCAGCGCCGCCGCAAGGCCCAGCGCGCCGGCGATCTTGGTGAAGGTCCTCTTGTCCATGGTCATGATTCCTCTGAAGTCGGGTAAAAAGGGGCCCGCCTCCCCCTTCGGGGTGGCACGGAACGCCTGGATGCGGGGTTGCGCGGCCGCCGGCCGCAGCCGTACTAGGGCATGTGTTCAAAAAAGTGCCGCACGGAATCGGCCAGCGCATGGCTGGGTGCCCAACCCAGTTCGCGGCGCGCGGCGGAGATGTCCGAAGGCGTATGGCGTATGTGCGGAAAACCGGCGAATCCGCCCTTGGGCGTGACCGCCAGGCGCACGCGCAGCCCGGGGTGCGCCGCGCGGACCGCATCGACGAAGTCATCGAAACGATGCAGCGCGCCGCTGCCTATGGTGTAGACGCCCTGTGCCGGCTCGCGCGCATCGAGCGCGGCGACGTTGGCCCGGGCGCAATCGCGGGCATCGACGAATTCATCGCCCCCCTCCCAGACCAGCAGCGGATCGTCGATCACCGCCTCGCGGCCGGCACGGGCCGCTTCGAGCAAGGTGGCCAGCAGCTTGCCGGGCACCGAGGTGCCAGGACCGGACCATCCGCCCAGCACGGCGGCATAGCGCAACGCGACCACGTCCAGCGCATGGAGATCGCGGTACAGCAGGCCGAAGTATTCGGCGGCGACCTTGGTGCCCGCATAGATCGACGCCGGCCGATGAGCGAGCATGCGCATGGGGTAGTCCTCGGGGAAGGCCGGACCGGCGAAATCGCCGAACGCCGGGTAGTGGACGGTGGTGGAGCTGGCCAGCACGACGCGCTTGAACGCCAGGCGACGGGCAAGCTCGAGGATGTTGGCGGTCCCCATCACGTTGACGCGGATACCGTCGAGCGGCGATCGGCGGATGGCATTGGACAGCAGGGCGGCGGTATGCACGACCCGGTCGACGCCTTCCTGCTCGGCCACGCGCGCCAGATGATCCAGGTCGGTCACGTCGCCGGTTACGACCGAGGCCCGCGAATCGTCCACGATGGAGGCAATCGCGCCGGGAATGGGGCAGGCGTCGTAGAGCACGACCCGTTCGCCCCGCTCCGCCAGCAGACGGGCGGTATGGCAGCCGATCAGTCCCGCGCCGGTAATCAGGATGGCCATGGAATTCGCCGTTGGATATTGCTTATGCGGCGCATTCTATCCATCGAATTTTTTGCAGTAAATATAAATTCCTTATTAATTTACATTTTAAAGGGAAATCCCCTAAGGGTCCCGCAAGCGCTGCAAAGCTCGCGGCACGAGGAATCTGGCGTGTTTCGCCAGCGAATCGAAGCAATGGACTTCGGCCCGGGAATGAAAGAATTTATAATTTCCTTCATACCCAACGGCGCGGCCAGGCAGGAAACGGCGCGCCCTTTCCAGGCAAATCTTCAGACACCATGGCCCAGGCACCCAAGCGTACGATCTCGGAAGTCGCCCACGAGCGCATGCGTACCGACATCATTTCCGGCGAGCTGGCTCCGGGAGAAAAGCTCAAGCTGGCCGATCTCCAGAAGCGCTACGATCTGGGCCTGAGTCCCATCCGCGAGGCCTTGCTGCAGCTGTCGGGCGAAGGCCTGGTCAACAACGAAGGCCAGCGCGGCTTCCGCGTGGCGCCGCTGTCGCGGGCGGACCTGGACGACCTCATGTCGGCGCGCATCGCCATCGAAAGCATGCTGTTCGAGGACGCCATCGCCCATGGCGACGACAACTGGGGCGCCGCCGTCACCTCCGCCTGGTACAAGCTTTCGAAGGCGCCCTTGCCCAACAGTCCGTCCGAACACGATGGCGCCGACTACTGGGAAGCCGCGCACCGCGAATTCCACCGGGCGCTGCTGTCGGCGGCCAGGTCCAAATGGCTGCTGCGGATCAACGAGCAACTGGTCAACCATTCCGAGCGCTATCGGCGCATCCGCCTGGTCCATCCGTTGTCGCAGCGCCAACTGGCGCAGGACGTGATCAGCGAGCACGAGGCCATCATGAAGGCCGCGCTGTCGGGACATGCCTCCAAGGCCGTGGCGCTGCTCAAGCTGCACCTGATGCGCACGACCGAGGTCCTGGCCGAGCGTTTCGCCTCGGATCACTGACCGCCGTACCGGCATGAAATCCGGGAACCATTTCCGTTCCTGATTTTCAACCCGGCCGCGAGGCCGCTTCCTATGATGGCCTGACTAGAACAGCACATAGGAGGCAGTCATGACACTCTCATCGGCCGGCCGGCGCGACATGTTGCGCATGACTCGCCAGGGTCCGCTCCAACTGACGCGCGGCCGACAGCAGCGAGGTCGCATGGCGGTACAGCGCCTCGCCCGCCGCCGTCGGCTCGACGCCCCGGCCGGTCCGCCGCAGCAACGCCACGCCATGCTCGCGCTCGAGCTCCGCCAGCCGCTTGCTCACGGCACTCCTCTCCTTTTCCGCTTGCGCCCCAGGCCCCGTCAGGACTCCGATGCCGCAGGCCGCAGACCCAGCCTGGCAGCCAGGCGCGCCAGGTTGGCCCGGTCCACGCCCAGCTCGCGCGCGGCCGCCGACCAGTTGTCGCCATGGCGGCGCAGGGCGGCGGCGATCAGGCTGCGCTGGTAGTCCTCGACCGCCTGCTTCAGCGGCTGCGCCGACACGCGGGCGGCGGCGGCCGGATCATCGTGCGCGCGAGCGGGCTGCGCCGCATGCCTTTCCTCCAGCCCAAGGTCCGCCACTGTCAGCGTCAGGATGGCCGGGCGCTTGGCCTGCCGGGACAGCGCCTTCAACGCGCTGCGACTGATCAGGTGCTCCAGTTCGCGGACGTTGCCCGGCCAGTCGTAGGCCAGCAGGGCCGCCTGCGCCTCGGCGGACAGGCGCAGGTTGCGCAGTCCCAGGCGCGAGCGGTTCTCGTCCAGGAAAGCGCCGCTGAGCAGCAGCACGTCGCGGCCCCGTTCGCGCAGGGGCGGCACCCGCAGCGGGTAGACGCTCAGGCGGTGGTAGAGGTCGGCGCGGAAGCGTCCCTTGCGGACCTCCTCGGCCAGGTCCCGGTTGGTGGCCGCGATCAGCCGCACGTCCACATGATGCTCGCGGTCCGAGCCCAGGCGCTGCAACTGGCCGCTTTGCAGCACCCGCAGCAGCTTGGCCTGCACCGGCAGCGGCAGCTCGCCCACTTCGTCCAGCAGCAGGGTGCCGCCATCGGCGAGTTCGAACTTGCCGCGCCGGTCGCCCACCGCGCCCGAGAACGCGCCCTTGACGTGGCCGAACAGCTCGCTCTCCACCAGGGCCTCGGGCAGCGCCGCGCAATTGATGCTGACGAGCGGCCGGGCCGCGCGCGGCGAAGCCGCATGCAGCGCCTGCGCCACCAACTCCTTGCCGACGCCGGTCTCGCCCGTCACCAGCACGGTCAGGTCGCTGGCGCCCACCGCACGGACTTCGTCCAGCAGGCGCCGGATGACGGCGCTGTGCCCGAGCAGCGGACGCGGCGCGGCTTCCGCCGCCGCGGCGCGGTAGATTTCCGCGCGTTGGTGTTCGTCGCTGGCGCGCGAGGCCAGTTGCTGCAACCGGTCGGCCACGCTGACCGTGGCGGCGGCCAGGCTGGCGAACGCCTGCAAGGCGTCCAGGTCGTGCGCCGAGAAACGCCCGGCCTCCAGCGCGTCCAGCGTCAGCAGGCCCCAGGGGCGCTCGCCCACCCGCAGCACACAGCCCAGGCAGTCGTGCACTTCCAATTGCTCGCCTTCCATCCCTTCGACCAGTCCGTCGTAGGGATCGGGCAGGCGGCTGCCGGCCGGGAAGCGCGTCGGGCCGTCGGACTGGAGCAGCAACTGGAAACGGGGATGTTCGTCCACCTTGAAACGGCGGCCCAGCGTGTCGCTACTCAGGCCATCGACCGCCAGCGGCACCAGCCATTCGCCGTCCAGCCGCAGCAGGGCTGCTGCATCGCAAGGAACCAAGGTGCGCACGGCTTCCAGCAGACGCCGGTAACGCTCCCCTTCGGCAAGGTCGCGCGCCAGGTCATCCACCAATGGAACAAGGGCATGCAGCAGGGCATTTGCAGTCATTCTGACTAACAATAGGTCATAAAGACACATGAAAATTATAGGTCAATATGACTCGCCCCCGCGAAAAATGGCGCAGTGCCGCGAGAATCGGCCTGGCATGCATCTTGAAAGAGGGAAGCGAAGGCCGCCCCCTTTCCGGCCGGCCGCTCTTGCAGGAGATACCATGCTGTCCGCTCAACAACGAGCCATCATCAAGGCCACTGTCCCGCTGCTGGAAACCGGCGGCGAAACCCTGACCACCCATTTCTACCGCCTGATGCTGGCCGAGTACCCGGAGGTCCGGCCCCTGTTCAACCAGGCCCACCAGGCCAGCGGCGACCAACCGCGCGCGCTGGCCAACGGCGTGCTGGCCTATGCGCGCCACATCGACGACCTTACGCCCCTGGGCGGGCTGGTCGGCCGCATCGTGAACAAGCACGTCGGGCTGCAGATCCTGCCCGAACACTATCCCATCGTCGGCACCTGCCTGCTGCGCGCCATCCGCGAAGTGCTCGGCCCCGACGTCGCCACCGACGAAGTCATCGAGGCCTGGGGTGCCGCCTACCAGCAACTGGCCACGCTGCTGATCGGCGCCGAGGAACAGTGCTACGCCACGCAGGAGAACGCAGCCGGCGGCTGGCGCGGCGCGCGCACCTTCCGCGTCGCCCGCAAGGAACAGGAAAGCGCTGAGATCACCTCGTTCTACCTGGTGCCCGCCGATGGCGGCGCCCTGCTGGACTTCCAGCCCGGCCAGTACATCGGCCTGAAGCTGGTCGTCGACGGCGAGGAAGTGCGCCGCAACTACTCGCTGTCCGCGCCGCCCAACGGCCGCGAGTACCGCATCAGCGTCAAGCGCCAAGGCGACGGCGTGGTTTCCAACCATCTGCACGACAAGATCGGCGAAGGCGACACACTGGAACTCTTCCCGCCCTCGGGCAACTTCACGCTGCAGGCCAGCGACAAGCCGCTGGTGCTGATCAGCGGCGGCGTCGGCATCACGCCCACCCTGGCCATGCTGCAGGCCGCCCTGGGCAGCTCGCGCGCCATCCACTTCATCCACTGCGCCCGCAACCAGGCGGTCCACGCCTTCCGCGACTACGTGGACGCCGCGGCCGGCAAGTTTCCGCAGCTCAAGCGCTTCTATTGCTACGACGAGGCCGGCGAGACGGCGCAGCGCCCCGATGCGGTCGGCCTGCTGACCAAGGAGCAACTGGCGCAATGGCTGCCGCAGGACCGCGATGTCGACGTCTACTTCCTGGGCCCCAAGCCCTTCATGCGCAACGTGCGGCGCTACCTGAAGGAGTTGGGCGTGCCGGAAGCGCAGACACGCTACGAGTTCTTCGGGCCGGAGGCGATGGCGTAAAGCGCGCCGCTACGCAAAGAAGCGCTTCATCTCCAGCCCGCGGATGATCTGCGCGGTCGCCTCCGCCAGCGGAGGCAGCGGGCCGCTGGCGGGCGTGGCCAGGGTCAGGTTGTTCATGATGACCGGCTCGACGATGGACGAGAAGGCCAGGAAGTCCTGGCCCGCCATGTCGCTCAGCGCCGAGCGCGGGATGATGGTGAACATGCCTTCCTCGGCCATGGTCTCGAGGATGGTGTGCACCACGTCCACCTCGGCCACGACGTCCAGCGTCACGTTCAATTCGCGGCAGGTGCGGTCCACCAGCGCACGGATGGTGTTGGGCGCGCTGGGCAGCACCAGCGGATAGCGGCCCAGGTCGCGCGCGCGCACGCGCGGCGGGGGCACCGGTCGGCAGGCCTTGCCATAGGCCAGCACCAGATCCTCGCGGTAGATGGACTCGAACCGCAGCAGGGACGAGGACGGCGGATCGTACAGCAGCGCCAGGTCCACCCTGCCCTTGACCAGCCATTCGTTCATCTCGGAACTCAGGCCCTCGGCCAGCGTCAGCGCGGCGTCGGGGTGCAGGCGGCGGAACGACTGCACGATGTGTGGCGCCATGCGGCGCGCCACGCGATGCGGCATGCCCAGCCGCACCTTGTCCTGGGCGGCGGCGCGAAAGGCGCGCATGTCCTGGCGCGCGTGCTGGGCCATGGCATCGAGCGTCTTGGCGTGCTCCAGGAACCGCAGGCCGGCCTCGGTGGGTTCGACGCCCCGGCCGGTGCGCGCCAGCAGATGATGGCGCAGTTCGGCTTCGAGCAACTGGATCTGCCGGCTGAGCGAGGGCTGCGAGACGCCCAGCACCTCGCCCGCGCGGGAAAGGCTGCGCATTTCGCAGACGACGATGAAGTAGCGGATTTGCCGAAGGTCCATGGACGCAATGGTATACGTTTTTCCTATATCAGAAGTCAGGCTGGGCGCATTGCTCGGCTCCGAGGGCTTGCGCATGATGCGGGGCTGACGTTCACCGCTATCCCGCCATGCCCGACTGCGCTCCTCCCCTGGCCGAGATCACGCCTGCCGCCGAGTCCCTGCCGAAGCACGCCTGCGACACCCACTTCCACGTCTTCGGTCCCGCCGACGTCTTCCCCTACGCGGACGACCGCCCCTACACGCCGCCCGACGCGCCCTTCGAACGGCTGCGCGACCTGCATCGGCGGCTGGGATTCGAGCGTGGCGTCATCGTGCATCCGGGCTGCCACGGCTACGACCTGTCGGTCACGCTCGACGCGCTGGATCGCGGCGCGGGCCAATACCGGGCCGTGGCGCTGCTGGATCCGCAAGCCGACGAGGCGCGCATCGCCGAACTCGACCGGCGCGGGGTGCGCGGCGTGCGCTTCAATTTCGTGGCCCACCTGGCCAACGCCGGCTGGGACGAACTGGCGCAGGTCGTGCCGCGCATCGCGCCCTTCGGCTGGCATGTCTGCATCCATTCGGACCAGGCCTCGCTCGAAGGCCTGCTGCCCAGGCTGAGAACCTTGCCCGTTCCGTTCGTGATCGACCACATGGGCCGCGTGGCCGCCGCCGAAGGCACGCAGGGGGCGGCCTTCCGCGCCTTGCTCGCGCTGCGCGACCACCCTCGCGCCTGGGTGAAGATTTCCGGGCTGGACCGCACGTCCAGCAGCGGCAAGCGGCCGTTCCAGGACGCCGAGCCGCTGGTGTCGGCGCTGCTGGAAGCCATGCCCGAGCGCCTGCTGTGGGGCACGGACTGGCCCCATCCGAACGTGCGCGGCGACATGCCCGACGATGGCGAACTGCTGAACACCTTCCTGCGGCTGTGCCCCAATGCCGCCACGCGCCGACGCATCCTGGCGGACAACCCCCACGAGTTGTTCCGGTTCGCGCAATGACACGGCGCGTGTTCCACTTCGCCCAGGACACCAGGAGACCTGACCATGCCTAGACTGAATCCCCCCGACGTCGAACAGATGTCCGAACACCAGCGCCGCGTCTACGACGCCATCGCGTCGGGCCCGCGCGGCAAGGTGCGCGGCCCGCTGGCGATCTGGCTGCACCGCCCCGGCCTGGCCGAGCACGCCCAGGCCCTGGGCCAGTATTGCCGCTACGACTCCAGCCTGCCCCCGCGCCTGTCCGAACTGGCCATCCTGACCATGGCCGCGCTGTGGCGGGCCCCCTTCGAATGGTGGGCGCACCACCCCATCGCGCTGAAGGCGGGCCTGGACGCCGACGTGGCCGAGCAGATCCGCGCGGGAACCACGCCCGTGTTCACCCAGCGCGACGAATCGGTCGTCTACCGTTTCGTGCGCGAGCTGGTGGAAACGCGGCAGGTCCCGGACGCGCTCTACCAGGAAGCCGTCGAAGTGCTGGGCCAGGACGGTGTCGTGGACCTGGTCGGCATGGCCGGCTACTACACGCTGATCTCGATGACGCTGAGCGTCTTCGAGATTCCCACGCCCGACGGCAGCACCGTCGAGTTCGGGCGCTGATTCATTTCCAACCATCATCAGATACGAGAGACACACCATGACTGGCCGCCTGCAAGGCAAGATAGCGATCGTCACCGGCGCGGGCAGCGTCGGCCCCGGCTGGGGCAACGGCCGCGCCATCGCCTACCGTTTCGCGCAGGAAGGCGCGCGCGTGTTCGCGGTGGACCGCGACCCCGCCGCCATGGAGGAAACCGTGGCCCGCGTGCGCGAGATCGGCGGCGAGATCGCCATCTGGCGCTGCGACGTCACCTCGTCGGACGAGGTGCGCGACATGGTGCGCGCCTGCGTCGACACCTGGGGCGGCGTGGACATCCTGGTCAACAACGTGGGCGGCTCGCGCAAGGGCGGCCCCGTGGACCTGGACGAAGCGGCATGGGACGCGCAGATCGACTTCAACCTGAAAAGCGTCTACCTGGGTTGCCGCCACGTGCTGCCGCTGATGGTGGAACAAGGCGGCGGCGCCATCGTCAACATCGCATCGACTTCCGGCACGCGCTGGACCGGCTCGGCCCAGGTCGGCTACGCCAGCGCCAAGGCAGGCGTCATCCAGCTGTCGCGCGTCGTGGCGCTGGAGTATGCGAAGAAGAACATCCGCTGCAACACCGTCATTCCGGGCCAGATGCATACGCCGATGGTGGAGGTCCGGCTGGCCGGGCAACGCGCGGGAGGCGACGTGGAAAAACTGCTGGCGCAACGGCAGTCGCGCATCCCGCTGCCCTTCATGGGCGATGGCCTGGACACCGCCAACGCCGCGCTGTTCCTGGCTTCCAGCGAAGCCCGCTTCATCACCGCCACCGAGATCGTGGTCGACGGAGGCATGAGTGCGCGCTGCGACTGACGCCCCCGTGCGCTATCCCGATCCGGCCGTCATCGCGCTGGATCCGCGCTTCGAGAAACTGGTGCTGCCGCTGGCGGCCGTCGAACGCCTGGCCACGGGATGCCGCTGGGCCGAAGGGCCGGTGTGGTTCGGCGACGCCCGCTACCTGCTGTGGAGCGACGTGCCCAACGATCGCATCATGCGCTGGGACGAGATCACGGGCCAGACGCACGTGTGGCGGCCGGTGTCCGGCCACGCGAACGGCAACACGCGCGACCGCCAGGGACGGCTGGTCACCTGCGAGCACCAGGGGCGGCGCGTGACCCGCACCGAACACGACGGCCGCATCACCGTGCTGGCCGACCGCTACCAGGGCAAGCGGCTGAACTCGCCCAACGACGTCGTCGTGAAATCCGACGGCTCGATCTGGTTCACCGATCCGCCTTTCGGCATCGTCGGCTACTACCAGGGCGAAAAGGCCGAGCAGGAAATCCCCGCGGCCATCTATCGCATCGACCCGCACAGCGGCGCGGTCGATATGGTCTGCGACACGGTCAACGGACCGAACGGCCTGGCCTTCTCGCCGGATGAGAAACAGCTGTACGTGATCGAATCGCGTGCCCGGCCCCGCAACATCCTGGTGTTCGACGTCTCGGACGACGGCCGCCGGCTGGGGCCGCAACGCGTGCTGTTCGACGCCGCCGACGGCACGCCCGACGGCTTTCGCGTGGACGTGGAAGGCAACCTCTGGTGCGGCTGGGGCATGGGCACGCCCGAGCTCGACGGGGTCCGCGTCTACTCGCCGCGGGGGGAACTCCTGGGCCGCATCGCCCTGCCCGAGCGCTGCGCGAATCTCTGTTTTGGCGGCAAGCATCGCAACCGCCTGTTCATGGCTTCCAGCACGTCGATCTACTCGTTGTTCGTCAACACCCAGGGCGCCCTCGGCGGCTGAACGCCCGCGTCCTGCTTCCCAAAACGATAAAGGAGAACACCATGTTCCATCCGACCCGTTTCCACGCCCTTGCGCCGCTGGCCGCGGCGCTTCTCGGCCTGGCCGCCTTCGGCGCGCAGGCCCAGTCCGTCACCAGCATCGTCGTCGCCTTCCCGCCCGGCGGACCCGCCGATTCGCTGGCGCGCGTCGTCGCCACCCAGCTCGAGAAAGAACTCAAGCAGACCGTCGTCATCGAGAACAAGCCCGGCGGCAACGGCGCCATCGCCGCCAGCCAGGTGGCCCGCGCGCGGCCCGACGGCCAGACGCTGTTCCTGAGCTCGGTGGGCGCGATCTCGATCAACCCCGCCCTGTACCCCAAGCTGATCTACGATCCTGCCAAGGATTTCGCGCCGGTTTCGCTGCTGGTTTCCACGCCCGAAGTGCTGATCGTCGGCCCCAACCATCCCAGCAAGACCGCCAAGGATTTCGTCGCGCGCGCCAAGACGCAGAAGGGCGTCACGATGGCCTCCTCCGGCGTGGGCAGCATGCCGCACATGGCCATCGTGCAGTTGAAGCTGTCGACCAAGGCCAACATCCTGCACGTGCCCTACAAGGGCGCCGCGCCCGCCATTACCGACACCATAGGGGGACAGGTCGACGGCTTCATCGGCGACATCTCCGGCCTGATGTCGAACATCAAGGCGGGCAAGGCCAAGGCGCTCGCCATCGCCGCGCCCAAGCGCTCGCCCCTGCTTCCCGACGTCCCCACCTTCGACGAACTGGGCGTGCCCAACGTCTACGCCAACAACTGGTACGGCCTGTATGCGCCCAAGGGCACGCCGGCCGACAAGGTGGCCGAATTGAACGCCGCGGTCCGCAAGGTCCTGGCTTCGCCCGAGCTGAAGGCCTACGCCGAGTCGAGCGGCGTCGAACTGTCGCCCACCACGCCCAGGGAATTCGACGAACTGGGCCGCAAGGATGCCAAGAAGTGGGGTGACCTGATCCGCGCGGAAGGGATCAAGGCCGACGAGTAAGCCCGCCGCTTGCCGGCGGACCGGCGCCCACGTATCGTTGCTCCGCACCCGCACAAGGAGACGTGGGATGGAGATACGGACGACATGGCGCATGCTGGCCTGGGCCGGCTGCCTGGCCGCCGGCGCGGCCGCCGCCGAACCGCAGGCGATCGAAACGGAACTGGGCCCGGACGCGCGCGCCGTCCGGGTCGTCGGCCAGCCCGGGGAATCCCCCGCCGAACTGCGCGCCCGCCTCGACCGGCGCCTGGACGACCTGTGCCAGGGACGGGTCTATGCCGTGGCCTACCAAGAAGGGCAAACCGTCCGGCGGTGGCATGCGGCGGGCGGCTCGACCATGATGGCCACCCCCGAAGCCGTCGTTCCCTATGCCGATGCGCAGGCGGTGTGCGAACGGCAGCGGGACTGATGCCGGCGCGCGACATGGCGGGCCCGGGACGCACGCTGCAAACCCTGTATCCTGGACAGACGGCGGCGGGAAGGCTGCCGGCATTGCTGACGAGCTAGCCCATTCATGCCCAAGGACCGCCCCCTCCCTTTCGCGCCGCCCCGCCGCCAGGCCGCCGCGCCGCGCAACTCGCTGCTGTGGATCTTCGAGCCGCTGGAACGGGACGCGGGCTATTCCAGCAAGCGCATGTTCGGCTGCATCGCCGCCTACCTGGACGACCTGCTGTGCCTCGTGGTGGCGGACCGCGGCGATCCCTGGAGCGGCCTGCTGGTCTGCACGTCCAAGGACCGCCACGCCGCGCTGATCGACGACGAGCCCGCGCTGCGTCCCCACGCGGTGCTGGGCAAGTGGCTGTACCTGCCGCAGGACCACGCGGAGTTCGAAACCGTCGCGGCCAGGCTGGCGGAACTCGCACGGGAACGCGACCCGCGCCTGGGCGTCGCGCCCCGGCCACGAGCCCGGCGAGCCAGGCTGGATGCCGCGGGCTGACCGCGGTGGCCGCGTGGACGGCCCTTAGCGTGCGGGGCGTTCCTGTGCGCCGACCTCGCTCCGCTCGCGCGGCAGGCAGACCAGCACCAGCAGCGAACACGCCCCGGCGCAGATGAAGGCAAGGCCGTAGCCCCCGCCGGCCGAGACGAATATCGCGAACAGCGTGGGCGCCACCATGTTGGTCAGGTTGACCAGGATGCTGGACCCCGCGGCGGTTTCCGAAATCATGTGCGGCGGCGAGCGGCGCGCCACTTCCGCGATCTGCACGCCGTTCCAGCTCGCGGCCGAGCATCCCGCGACGAAGGCCAGCACGATGGCCGCCCACAGCGGCCAGGCCGGACTGGTGAGCCCCAGCAGCACCGTGGTCACCGCCGACAGCACGGCCGCGATCGACAGCACCGCGGTGGCCGACCGCAGATAGTCGGACAGCCAGCCCAGCGCGATACGGCCGATCACGCCCCCCGCCTGCATCACCGCGAACACCATGCCGGCCCGCCCCAGGGAATAACCCAGCCCATCGACCAGATAGACCACGGTGAACGTGAACCAGCAGCTCTGGGACACGGCGAACAGGCTGCCCACGACGGAGATCTTCAGCAGGCCGCGGTTGTGCATCAGCGATGCCAGGGGCACGCCCAGGGTACGCAGCGACCGCCACGTCGGCATCGGAAAGGCGCGCCCCGTCCGCTCGGGGACCTCGTCCAGCCCCGCGCTCAGCCGCCAGGTCAGCACAATGGGCAGCAACACGACCACCGCACAGGCCAACAGGGCGATGCGCCAGCCCGCCAGCGCCACCACGGCAGGCACGAGCAGCCCCGCCATCACGCCGCCCAGCGGCACGCCGGCCTGCTTGATCGAGAACATCAAGTTGCGCTTGCCCGGCGGGGAGAATCTTTGCAGGACCTCGCTGCCGGCCGGGTTGGCGGCGCCATTGCTCAGGCCCATGGCAAAGCACGCGGCCAGCGCCACGCCCAGGCTGGGATACAGCAGGAACGCCAGGCAAACCGCCCCCAGCGACAACGTCAGTTGCAGGGTGCGCATGCCGCCGACCTGCTTGAGCAGCGCGGAGCCCGCGAGCAGGATGGCCAGTCCGCCCATCGAGTTGCTGGCGGTCAGATAACCGATGGAACTGCCGCTCCAGCCGAACTCCGCGGACATGGCCGGCGCGATGATGGGAATGAGGCGGGTCAGGAACGACGAAATGGTCTGTAGAATGCAAATGGCCACTACTGGCATCAGCCAGGCCGGTGCGGTGCGTGTCATCGAGTCTCTTGCGTCGCGCTTGTCGGGGATGCCAAGGGGGAAATGCGGCGTCCCGCCCGGTGATCCGGGGTTTGCCCTTCATGATACCGCCAGGGATCCCGGCGGTCTGCCCGGATCGCGGCGGTTGCCCAATTGCGGCAAACAGTGCAACATGGCCCACCCGGGTCACGGGCTTTTTCGCCAGACCCATTTAGGAGCGAGCAGTTTGCCCAAGGAAGATTTGATCGAAATGCGTGGCGTGGTCAACGAGGTCCTGCCTGACTCACGGTTCCGGGTCACGCTGGAAAACGGCTTCGAAATCACCGCGTATTCCGGCGGAAAGATGCGTAAATTCAACATCCGCGTACTTGCGGGCGACGACGTCACGCTCGAGATGTCCCCCTACGACATGACCAAGGGCCGCATCACGTTCCGCCATATCGCGGGCCGCCCTGCCAACCCCGGCCCCAATCCCCGGAAAAAATGACGGCCACGGCCGTCCAAATGAAAACAGCTCCCTGGGGAGCTGTCGGCTTTCAGCCAGCCTGCTTGCGCAAGCTCAAAGCACCTTGATCTTGGTCGCCGCCGGGCCCTTGGCGCCCTGGCCGGCGATGAAGCTCACGCGCTGGTTCTCTTCCAGGGAGCGGTGGCCGCTGCCCTGGATTTCCGAAAAGTGCGCGAACAGATCCTTGCCTCCCGCGTCCGGCACGATGAAACCGAAGCCCTTCTCGGAGTTGAACCACTTGACGATGCCTGTTTGTTCCATGTCATTTCCTTGGTGATAAAAAAAACGGATTTCCCGTCAACTCACGACACTCAAGGAAGAAATTGGAACGACGAAGACCGCTATCGTGGACTTTGACTGAACTGGATTACGACTCTTGAAGGTCGTGGCTGGCGGACTATGGACCGGATAGCGCTAGATGTCAAATCGGCCTTGTCAGGACGCTGTCCTATCCGGGGAAATGACAAGGCACTGGTGCCGGTGAAAGGAATCGAACCCTCGACCTTCTCATTACAAGTGAGCTGCTCTACCAACTGAGCTACACCGGCAGAAGGCGGGATTGTAATGGAAATCGATGTCCGTCACGCCGGGGCGGCCGCCGCGACACGCGCCGGGTCGCTGGACCAGGCGCTCCACGAGCCCGCGTACAGCGCCGCCTTCACTCCCAGATCCTGCACGGCGGCGATCCAGTACGCGGCCGCCACGCCCGATCCGCAATAGGCCACCACCGGCCGCTCGTCGTCGTCGAACAGGCCGAGCTTGCGCGCCAGGGCCTCGCGCTGGGCGAAAGGCAGCAGGCGGCCGTTCGCATCCTGCCAGATGCCGGCGGGACTGCTGACCGCGCCCGGCAAGTGGGACGGCTGCCTGCCGTCGCCGGCATAGGCCGCCGCGGTACGTGCATCGAACAGGCGATATGCCGGGAGATCCGCGGCGATGACGTCCGTATCGATGGAAGGCAGTTCAGGCGCGGCAGCCGGCGCGGCAAGCGGCGCCGCGCCTGCGCCTCGGGCGGCCCATGCCCCCAGGCGGCCATCCAGGATGCGGACGCGAGGCAGGCCGGCCCAGGTCAGCACCCACCATGCGCGCGCGGCAGCCGAGCCATTGGCGGCGTCATAGACGACGATGTCGCCGTCCGGGTCCAGGCCGGCCTCGGCCGTCCAGCGACGGACCGCTTCGGGCGCGGGCAGCGGCAGGCGGCCGCGGGCGGGATCGCCAGGCTCGGCGTAGTGCGTCGGCAGCGCGGTCTCGATGGAACCCGGCACCGGCTCGGCCGGCGGCGGGCCCGCATCGGGGGCGACGTAGACCACGGCCACGTTTCCCGAGGCCAGGGCCGCCGCCAGGGTTTCAGCGGAGATGAAGGGGGAAAGCGTATCGGAAGCGGGAAGAACGGTGCTCATGGGGATTCCTTGTGAAGGATCAGCGTTTGGCTTGCAGAAGGTCCCGGCCGGCCGACGGCGGCATCGCGAGCGTCATGGCCGCACTGGCCAGGGCGACGGCGCCCAGGACGAGGTAGACCCAGGAATAGGCGGCATCGCCCGTGCCGGCCGCGGCCCCGCCCTGGAGCAGCAGCGCGGCCGCGGCCACGCCCATGGCCACGGTCAGGTTCTGGATGGCCAGGAAGAAGCTGGTGGCGGCGGCCAGCCGGGGCCGCGCCACGTCGGCATAGGCCAGCGTGCCGTAGGCGTTCATCTGCAACGAGCGCGCCCAGCCAAAGCCGAACAGCGTGGCCGCGTACACGACCATGGCCTCGCGCGGCGGCACCCATCCCGCCGCCGCCAGGCAGCCGGCCGCCAGCGCGCCATGCAGGAACAACCCCTTGCGGTATCCGGTCCGGCGCAGGATCTTGCCGCTGAAGAACTTCATCGCGAAGCCTCCCACGGCCGGGACCAGCACGAACAGCCCCGCCTCGAGCGGGCTGTAGCCGTCGCGCTGCTGCAAGGTCACGGGCAGCAGGAAGGGCACGCCACCCACGGCGATGCGAAACACCGAACCGCCCGCCATCGCGTCACGAAAGCTGCGCAATGTCAGCAGATCCAAGGCCAGCACGGGTTCGGCCGTGCGCCGCGCATGCCGCACATAGGCTGCCACCAGCAGTGCGCCGGCCGCCAGCGCCGCCACGGCCGGCCCGGTCCGGACCCGGGCCTCAGCCAGCGCCATCAGTCCCCACATCAGGCAGGCGAAGCCGATGCCGCTCAGCAGCGTGCCGCGCAGGTCGAAAGCGCCCTGGCCCCGGCCTTCGGTGGCGGGCAGGAAGCGCCGGACCAGCCATAGCGCGCCCAGGCACAGCGGCACGTTGATCCAGAAGATCCAGCGCCATCCCACATAGGTCGTCAGGAGGCCGCCCAGGAACGGGCCGACCATCGGCGCGATCATGGCCAGCAGGATCACCAGCGCCATCGCCTCGACCAGTTCGTGCTTGGCGGCGGTGCGCAGCACGATCAGCCGGCCCACCGGCGCCATCAGGGCGCCCGCCATGCCCTGCACGAAGCGCAGCACGATCAGGACGAGGGCGTTGGGCGCGAAGCCGCAGGCGATGGAGCTGGCCAGGAACAGCCAGATCGCGCCGGCGAACACCCGCTTGTCGCCGTGACGTTCTGCCAGCCTGCCGCTCAGCGGAATCAGGATGGTCAGCCCCAGCAGGTAGGCGGTAATGGTGGCGCTGAGCGTGACCGTGTCCGAGTTCAGGTCCGCCGCCATCGCGGGCAGCGCCGAGGCCACGCTGGTCGCGTCGAGCTGTTCGACGAAGAAAATGGACGAGACGATCCATGCGGTGCGCCGGGTCTGCGGCGACAGGCGCTCGGGCGGCGCGGCCGCCGCGGTGGCTGCTGGAGGCATCAGGCCGCCCGGCGCACACCGGCCGTGCCGGCATCCGCTTCAATTTCCGCCTCGCCGGCGATCAGTGTCCGCAGCGCCTGCCGGACCACCTGCCGCTGGGCCGGCGTTTCCCATTGCGCGCGCGGGAACTCGCCCACCACCCGCCCGGGCCGGTCGAAGACCAGCACGCGGTCGGCCATGGACAACGCCTCGTCCAGCGAATGCGTGATCTGCAGGACGGTCTGGCCACGCGCCTTCGCGATGCGCTGGAAGTCGCCGCGCAACGCGGCGGCGGTCACCTCGTCCAGCGCGCCGAAGGCCTCGTCGGCGATCATGACCTCGGGCTGGGTGATCAGCGCCCGCGCCAGCGCCACCCGCTGGCGCATGCCGCCCGACAGTTGCTGGGGATAGGCCTGTTCGTGGCCGGCCAGGCCGACCTTGTGCAGCAGTTCGACGGCCTGCGCCTCGGTGCCGGACGAGCGGGCGCGCAGGATCTCCAGCGGCACCAGCACGTTGTCGAGCGCCGAGCGCCAAGGCAGCAGGCGATCGGTCTGGAAGACGCAGCCTATCCGGCCGCGCAGGCGGTTGAAGTCGCGCAGGGGATCGACGCCCAGCACTCGCACCCGGCCGGCCGAAGCTTCCGCCAGGCCCAGGATCAGGTTGACCGCCGTCGATTTGCCGCAGCCGGTGCGGCCGACGATGCAGACGTGTTCGCCGGCGGACACGGAAAAACTCAGGTCGGCGATGGCCGGCGCGCGGCCCTTGCCGAACCGCTTCTCGACCTGGGTGAATGCAATGGCGTCAGGCATGGCTGCGTACTCCGTCATGGCCGCGATACGACAGGAAGCGGCGTTCGAGGCCGCTCAGCACCTGATTGCTCAGGATGACGAAGGCCACCAGCACGGCCGTCCAGACGATGGTCTGGTCCATGCGGAACATCTCCTGCGACACGCGCAACTGGTGGCCGATGCCGGTGATGCCGCCCAGCAGCTCGGCCATGATGGTGACGCGGGTGGCATTGCCGATGTTGATCCGCCACACCGTCAGCAGCGACGGCAGGACCGCCGGCCACCACAGGATGCGCGCCCGCTGCCAGGGCGTGGGCCGCATGGATTGCACGAGGTCCACCCAGTCGCGCGGGATGCCGCGCAGGGCGTCGCGGGCCTGGTAGAAGAACGCGGGCAGCGCCGAGGTGACTACCACGAAGGCGATGCGCGCCTCGGCATCGCGGAACCAGAGGATGGCGAAGATGACCCAGCACAGGGACGGAATGCCCTGCTTGAGCTCGACCAGCGGCACCAGGAAGCGCTCGACGTGGACGTTGCCGGCCACGGCCGCGCCCAGCAGGGACGACACCAGGAACGATGCCAGCAGGTACGCCCAGATACGTCCGTAGGTGATGGCGATGGCGGACCAGCCTTCGGGCGAGGCCAGCAGATCGCCGCCGGTGGCCGCTATCTGTGCCAGCGAGGGGAAGAACATGGGGGTCGAACGATGCGACGCCCATTCCCACGCCCCCAGCATCAAGGCAATGGCCAGCGCGCCTTCCCACGGCACGGCCGGCCAGGCGGCCGGCCGCGCGCCGCGCCTGCGTGCCGCTACGCGAGGGTCCGCCAGGCTACTCATTCCTTCCTTCCACGTCGAAGGCGGACACCAGCGAATCGAGTTCCGCGTCGGTCAGCGGGCGCGGCAACTGGCCCCCTTCGGGCAACAGCTTCTGGGTCAGCAGTGCCACGGTCTTGATGTGGCGGCGCAGGGGCTCGATGCGGGTCAGGTCGCGATAACGTTCCAGCACGCCTTGCAATGCGTCCACCTCGACCTGCGCGTCCTTGGACACCAGACGGGCGGCCTCGGCCGGTTTTTGCCGGATGAACGCCGCCGCTTCGCGGTTGGCCGCGTAGAACTTGCGGATCAGCGCCTGGTTGGGCGCCTGGGCGATCCATGGCGACGCCACGCCCAGCGTGATGGACGGCACGAAATCCGTGCCCGAGGCCTTTTGCCAGACGGCCTTGTCGAACACCGGCAGCGCATGCAACGCCCCCTTGCCCTGCGCGACCGCGGCGGCGCCCTCGGTGGGATTGACCAGCAGGGCGTCGATGCGCCCCAGTTGCAGCTCGGCCAGTCCCGCGGCGCCGCGCGCGCTCGAGGACTTGATCGTGACCTTGCCCAGGTCCACGCCCCGGGCCTGCAGGAACCACTTCGACAGCGCCCAGCTTCCCGTGATGGTGTCGGTCTGCACCACCTTGCCCTGGAGCTGCTTGATGTCCGTGATCGCGGGATCGCGGATGACGATGTCCGACTCGAAATTGAAGATGTTCCACAGCAACGTGAAATCGGCGCCCTGCTGCTTGAAGCGGCTGACCGCGGCGATCGCGGCGCAGAAGCAGACCGGATCCCGGCCCGTGGCGAAATCGGTATAGGCCACGTTGGAAGGCTTGGGCGTGACGGTCAGTTCGAACCCGTGCTTGCGGTCCAGCCCCAGCTTCTGGATCAGCACCGGTATCCATATGCTTTGCGAAGGCGGCGAGAACACCGTGACCGCCAGCCTAGGCAGCGGCTCGGCCGCCTGGGCGAAGGATACCGTGGCGTTCACCGCCAGCCCCACGGCCAGCGCGGTGCCGACCTTGCGGAACAGCTCTTTCAGGTTTTTCATGACTATCAGTCCAGCACCGCGCGATGCAGCACGCGGTCTTGTCCCGCGTAGTTGAAGATGCCCCGATGCTGGACGATACGGTTATCCCAGATCAGCGCGGCGCCGGTCTCCCAGCGGTACTCGGTGCAGACTTCGGGCGACTTGATGAACTCGAACACGATGCCCAGCAGATGGTCGCTGACCAGCCGAGGCACGCCCAGCACCCGCTGCGCATAGAGTTCGCAGGCGAAAAGCTGGCGCGCGCCGGTTTCCGGATGCACCCGCACCAGCGGCACCTCCAGCGGTGGCGTGTCGAGCCGCGCCTGGGCCAGCCGCTCCGGATCGCCGTAGGACATGGACACCAGCCCCATCTGGTCGGCGTTGTGCAGGATGGTCAACGTGTCCAGATAGGCCGCGAAGCGTGGATCGAGCAGTTGGTAGGCCGCCGTGGCGTTCGAGAACAGCGTCCCGCCGCCGTGCCGGGGCGCCTGCACGGCGTACAGGGCCGTGAACTTCTGCGGACGCTCGCGATAGGCCTGGTCGATGTGCCAGATATAGTTGGTGCGCGTCTTCTTGCGCGCCGAATCGATGGCGTTGGCCTCGCCGCCCACGCGCGGCGCCTGGGGGTTGCCGGCGAACCGGGGCGAGCCGAACAAGGCGGCGAACGGCTCGAAGTCGCCGGCCGCGACCGATCCCGGCTCGAACGACAGGAAGCCGTACTCCAGCAGGGCGCGGTAAAGGAAGGCCTGGACTTCGTCCGGTGTCCGGACCTCGGGCTGGAAGCGGAACCCCTGGACCAGTCCCCCCACGATGGGGGAATACGGCTGGATGCGGATTTCGCCCAGGCGCGCCTCGTCGTAGCGATACAGCTCGGGGGCGAGGATGCGGGGTTGGTGCAGCTCGGTGTCCGCGGGCCGATGCAGCGGTTTGAGCAATGCGTTCATCGTCATTCGTCTCGCGAAAGAGAGCCAGAATAACGACGGCCGCCGCGGCCGCTAACGAATGTTTCCGAGTTTCGTTATGCGTCGCGTGAAAGCGCGGGCGGGGCAGTTGCCCCGCCGGCTCGGAGAGGACTTACTTGATGACGGTCAGCTTCGGCCGGCCACGATCGGGGCCGCCCGAGGGCGCGGGATCCGTATCGTCCGGCCCTTCGTCGGACGGGGCCGGAGGCGTCTCGCCCGCCGGTACGGCGGACAGTTGCGGACGGCTGCCCGACACGTTCTCCTGGGGCTCGGCGGCAGCGGCGTCGTCGACGACCGGACTGTCGGGCGCGGCGCCCGTGCCTGCGGGCGGTCCCGCCTCGAAGGCCATGCCATGTCCGGTCTCGCGGGCGTAGATGGCCGTGACCGCATCCACCGGGACGGAAATCTGGCGCGCCACGCCGCCAAAGCGCGCCTGGAACTCGATGAACTCGTTGCCCAGTTGCAGCTTGTGGGTGGCCAGCCTGCCGACGTTCAGGACGATCTCGCCGTTCTTGACGTGCTCGCGGGGCACCACTACCCGCTCGTCGACGGTCACCGCCAGGTGCGGCGTGTAGCCGTTGTCGGTGCACCACTCGTGCAGCGCGCGGATCAGGTAAGGCTTGGTGGAGATTTCGCTCATGGTTGCATCCCTCGCGCGGCATGCCGCGGCTCGCGCACGGCCCGGACAGCAAGGGCCGCCGCGCGGGGCCGGCGGATGATCCGTGCGCTGCGCATCAGCGGCGCATGACCTTTTCGGACGGCGTCAGCGCCTCGATGTACGCCGGCCGCGAGAAGATGCGCTCGGCATACTTCTGCAGGGGGGCGGCGTTCTTCGGCAGCTCGATGCCATAGTGGTCCAGGCGCCAGAGCAGCGGCGCGATCGCCACGTCCAGCATCGAGAACTCTTCGCCAAGCATAAACTTGTTTTTCAGGAAGATCGGCGCGAGCTGCGAAAGCCGGTCGCGGATCTGCTGGCGCGCCTGTTCGAGCGCCTTCTCGTCGGCGCGGCTTTCCCGGGCTTCCAGCGTGCCGACGTGCACGAACAGTTCTTTCTCGAAGTTGAACAGGAACAGCCGCGCGCGAGCGCGCATCACCGGATCGGCGGGCATCAGCTGCGGATGCGGGAAGCGCTCGTCGATGTACTCGTTGATGATGTTCGACTCGTACAGCACCAGATCGCGCTCGACCAGGATGGGCACCTGGCCGTACGGGTTCATGACGGCGATGTCCTCGGGCTTGTTGTAGAGGTCGACGTCGCGGATTTCGAAATCCATGCCCTTTTCGAACAACACGAAACGGCAGCGTTGGGAAAACGGACACGTGGTTCCGGAGTAAAGCACCATCATGGCGGGGCCTCCGAGAGGGGATGTAAAAACGTTAAAGGGCCAGTCATCCAAGAGGATGCTGGCCCCGGACAGGTAGTTCGAGAACTACTTGACGTCCTTCCAGTACACGGCGTTCAGGCGCCAGGTGATGACCGTGAAGAAAGCCAGGAAAATCAGCACCCACACCCCCAGCCGCACGCGATGCTGCTGCACGGGCTCGGCCATCCACGACATGAACGCGACCAGATCGGCCACGTCGTTGTCGTACGCTTGCACCCGGGCCGCATCCTTGGCCGTGAAACGCGTTTCCATCGTTTCGTGGCCATGGTAGTCGGCAACCGGCTCATGCTTGACGGTGGCAGCGCCATTCACGTCGTAGGTCGTCGTGACACGCTCCCAGCCGTGCTCGCCTTCGCCCCGGTGCATGGCGACGGTGGTGAGTTCGCGCGGACCCTGGCGTTCCCACAGGACATGAGGCATGCCCACGTTGGGAAAGACCAGGTTGTTCCAGCCCGTGGGCCGGGTATCGTCGCGGTAGAACGTACGCAGGTAGGTGTAGAGGTAATCGGCGCCCGACGGTCCCGCGTTGACGGATTTCGCCCGGGCAATGACCGACAGGTCGGGAGGCGCGGCGCCGAACCATTCCTTCGCCTCTTTGGCGCTCATGGCAACGGTCATCATGTCGCCGACTTTGCCGTCCGTGAACAGGAGGTTGTCCTTGATCTGTTCGTCGGTCAGGCCGATGTCCTTGAGCCGATTGTACCGCATCGACGAGGCGGCATGACAGTTCAGGCAATAGTTGACGAACAGTTTGGCCCCGTTTTGCAGGGCCGGCAGGTCGTTCAGGCGCGAGGGCGCCTTCTCGAGGTGATACCCGCCTTCGGCTGCCTGCACCCCAGTGCAGGCAAGCATCAGAATCAGTAGACCGAGCAGCTTCTTCATCGTGATATCCGTTAGTCTGTCGGGCCGGCGCAACCGCCGCCGGCCCGGTGAACATCCTCAGTGGGCGGAGAAAGTGACACGTTCGGGCACAGGCTTGAACGTGCCGAGCCGGCTCCAGAACGGCATCAACAGGAAGAAGCCGAGGTAGAGGACCGTGCCGATCTGCGAGATGAGGTTGAAGACGTCGTTGGGCGGCTGCGTGCCCAGGTAGCCCAGCACCAGGAAGTTGACGATGAAGATGCCGTAGATCCACTTGTGCCAACCGGGACGGTAGCGGATGGACTTCACGGGCGAATGATCGAGCCAGGGCAGGAAGAACAGGATGACCACCGCGCCGCCCATCGTCAGCACGCCCCAGAACTTGGCGTCCCAGACGCGCAGCAGGACGGCGATGGCCAGCAGCACCACGACGATGGCGATCTTGGCGACGCCGCTGACGCGGCTCTTGAGCAGGAACCACACCGCCGCCGCGACCGCGGCGAACGCCAGCACCCAGGTGAAGTCGTCGGTGCAGGCACGCAGCATCGAGTAGAACGGCGTGAAGTACCAGACCGGCGCGATGTGCGGCGGGGTCTTGAGCGGATCGGCCGGGATGAAGTTGTTGTACTCGAGGAAGTAGCCGCCCATCTCCGGCGCGAAGAAGACGATCGCGCTGAAGATCATCAGGAAGATCGCCACACCGAACAGGTCGTGCACGGAGTAGTAGGGATGGAACGGGATGCCGTCGAGCGGAACGCCGTTGGCGTCCTTCTTGGCCTTGATCTCGACGCCGTCGGGGTTGTTGGAGCCGACTTCGTGCAGCGCGATGACGTGCGCCACGACCAGGCCCAGCAGCACCAGGGGCACGGCGATGACGTGGAACGAGAAGAAGCGGTTCAGGGTCGCGTCGGAGACGACGTAGTCGCCGCGGATCAGGATCGCCAGGTCAGGACCGACGAACGGGATGGCCGAGAACAGGTTCACGATCACCTGGGCGCCCCAGTAGGACATCTGGCCCCAGGGCAGCAGGTAGCCCATGAAGGCCTCGGCCATCAGGCACAGGAAGATCGCCACGCCGAAGATCCAGACCAGCTCGCGCGGCTTGCGGTACGAGCCGTAGAACAGCCCGCGCAGCATGTGCAGGTACACCACGACGAAGAACATCGAGGCGCCGGTGGAGTGCATGTACCGGACGAGCCAGCCCCACGGCACTTCCCGCATGATGTATTCGACCGACTGGAACGCGCGTTCGGCGTCGGGCTTGTAGTGCATGACCAGGAAAATCCCGGTCACGATCTGGATGACCAGCACCAGGAGCGCCAGCGAGCCGAAGAAATACCAGAAATTGAAGTTCTTCGGTGCGTAGTACTCGGACAGGTGCGCTTTCCAGGTCGAGGTGAGCGGAAAGCGGGCGTCGATCCAGCCCAGAAGGCCAGTGGTCTCGACATTCTTCTCGCCAGCCATGGCTGCTGCTCCTTTTGCTCGGCGGGTTCGGCGCTGCGCTGCTTGGTGCCGCAACGCCGACGTGTTTCTATGGCTACGTTTGACAGGAGGACGCGGTTATCGCCTCCCCCGCTGCGAATGACTGACGCTCAGGCCTTGTTGTTCTTGTCGACACCGACCACGATCTTGGTATCGGACACGAACTCGTAGGGAGGAATCGTCAGGTTGTCGGGCGACGGCTTGTTCTTGTACACCCGTCCGGCCATGTCGAAGGTCGACCCATGGCAGGGGCACAGGAAGCCGCCGTGCCAATCGGCCGGCAGGTTGGGCTGGGGCCCGGTGGCGAACCGGGCGGTGGGCGAGCACCCGAGGTGCGGGCAGATGCCGACGGCGACGAGGTACTCGGGCTTGATCGAGCGGTACTCGTTGCGCGCGTACTCGGGCGTGATTTCGTTCGGGTTGCGCTCGGAGTTGGGGTCGGCGAGCTGGGCGTCGACTTCCTTCAGCGTGGCAAGCTGCTCGGGCGTCCGGCGGATGATCCAGACCGGCTTGCCGCGCCACTCGACGGTGCGCATTTCACCGGGCTGCATGTCTCCAATTTCGACTTCCACCGGAGCACCCGCCGCCTTCGCCCGTTCGGACGGGGCGAACGTGCTGACGAAAGGAACGGCCACTCCTACGGCCGCGACTCCCCCGACAGCACAGGTGGTGCCGACCCAGAAACGGCGGTCGGCGTCTACCACTTTGTCCTGACTCATTGATTGACCCTCAAGATTACTTCTTCTCTTAGCACTTGAAAGCAGATTGGCGCTCTTGGCGGACCGGCGCCTTATAGTAACCTTCGAGTATAACGCAATGCCTACAGGGCCCGACAGACTTCGTAGCACATTCGCCATCGCACTGTTACGGCCGAGCTCACCGCCACGCAGAAAAATGAGAGATACTCTCGCGCAACAACAAACGGGAGGTGGTCCATGAGCATCATGAAGGAGTTCCGCGATTTCGCGATGCGCGGCAACGTCGTCGACCTCGCGGTCGGTGTGATCATCGGCGCGGCGTTCGGCAAGATCGTCGACTCCCTGGTCAAAGACATCGTCATGCCGATCGTCAACGTCATCCTGGGCGGCAACGTCGATTTCAGCAACAAGTTCATCGTACTCCGGGCGCCGGCCGACTACACCGGCCCGCAGACCTACGACGCCCTCAGCAAGGCCGGCGCCACCCTGCTCGGGTGGGGCAATTTCCTGACTATTCTGATCAACTTCGTGCTGCTGGCCTTCGTCATCTTCTGGATGGTCAAGGCCATGAACCGCGCCCAGGCCCGCTTCACCAAGGAAGCCCCGCCGCCGGCGCCCGCGCCGACCCCGGAAGACGTCGAACTGTTGCGCGAAATCCGCGACCTGCTGAAGAGGTAGGCCCCCCCCCTACGCCCTGCGGGCGCCCCCCAGGGGGCGATGCGGGTGGACCGGCGGAGCCGGATCCACCGCATCCTGGGTCTAGTACCCAATTCTTGGGTTGCGGCACCGATGCTATCGCTGGCTGCCAGCGATAGCATCGGTGATTCAGCCCAAGATCGTTTCCCTAGACCCAGGAAACCGCGGAGCTGGCTTTGCCAGTCCGCCAGTTTCGCCCCCTTTAGGGGGCCCGCGTCAGCGGGTAGGGGGTGGGCTTCCCCTCAGACCGGGTTGTCGATGTCGATGAAATCCACCCGGATGCCGAAGCGGTCGGCGATGGCGCGGCCCAGGGCCTGGACGCCGTAGCGTTCGGTGGCGTGGTGGCCGGCGGCCAGGAAGGCGGTGCCGGTTTCGCGGGCGAGGTGGACGGTGGGTTCGGAGATCTCGCCGGTGATGTAGGTCTGGGCGCCGGCGTCGATGGCGTCCTGGAGCATGCCCTGGGCCGCGCCGGTGCACCAGGCGATGCGGCCCGCGGGACGGGAGGGGTCGCCGATCAGCATGGGTTCGCGCTGCAGGCGCTGCGCGATGCGGGCCGCCAGGTCGCCCACCGTGGCCAGGCCGGGGGCCTGGCCCAGCCAGATCAGGCCGTCATGGCCGGCGGTCTGGGGCACGCCCTCCACGAAGTGGGGGGCCAGGCCCAGCACCTCGGCCAGTTGTGCGTTGTTGCCCCACCGGGGGTGGGCATCCAGGGGCAGGTGGTAGGCGAACAGGTTCAGGTCATGGCCCAGGACCAGCGACAGGCGGGTGCGGCGGGTGCCCCGCACGCGGGGGTCCTCGTTCTTCCAGAACCAGCCGTGGTGGACCAGCAGGCCGTCCGCCCCGGCGGCGATGGCATGCCGAATGGCGGCCTCGGATGCGGTGACGGCGGCGATAATATGCCGGACCACGGGCCGTCCCTCGACCTGCAATCCGTTCGGACAGTAGTCGCGGAAGCGGGCGACCTGCAGTTCGGCGGCCAGCCAGGACGCGAGTTCCTCGGCGCTGACGCCGCCCGCGCCCCCCGCTGGTGCATGGGTTTGCGCTGAGGCCCGCTCGCCTGCGATCATTGTCAATCTCCTAAGCTAGGGAAAAGTATTTTGCACATGCGCCGACTATGGCTGATCTTTGCCCAGACCACCACCGTCTGTCTGGCCATTTTATTCATCGTCGCCACCCTGCGCCCCGAATGGCTGCCACGCCGCGGGGGCCCGGGCAGCAATAACGCCATCGTCGTCCCGTTCTTCGAGGCCTCGCCCTCGCCGACCGGCGAAGGCGGCGCGACCGCGTCCTATGCGGCGGCCACCCACAAGGCGGCGCCGGCCGTGGTGAACATCTTCACCAGCAAGGACACGCCCCAGCAGCCTGCCTATCCGTTCTCCGACGATCCGGTATTCCGGCGTTTCTTCGGCGAACCCGACACCAACCCCGAACCGGTCTCCAGCCTGGGATCGGGCGTCATCGTCAGCCCGGAAGGCTACATCCTGACCAACAACCATGTGATCGAGGCGGCGGACGAGATCGAAGTGGCGCTGGCCGATGGCCGCAAGGGCAAGGCCACCCTGGTCGGGTCCGATCCCGAGACCGACCTGGCGGTACTGAAGCTGGCGCTGCCCAACCTGCCCTCGGTCACCTTCGGCCGGGCCGAGGATCTCCAGGTGGGCGACGTGGTGCTGGCCATCGGCAACC
Source organism: Pigmentiphaga sp. GD03639 (assembly GCF_029845405.1). NCBI lineage: Bacteria > Pseudomonadati > Pseudomonadota > Betaproteobacteria > Burkholderiales > Alcaligenaceae > Pigmentiphaga > Pigmentiphaga sp. GD03639. The sequence continues at coordinate 204,524 of NZ_JAOCLR010000006.1, read as the reverse complement.
CGTTCGGCGTGGGCCAGACCACGACCATGGGCATCGTCTCGGCGCTGGGCCGCACCCACCTGGGCATCAACACCTTCGAGAACTTCATCCAGACCGACGCCGCCATCAACCCCGGCAATTCCGGGGGCGCGCTGATCGACGCCCAGGGCAACCTGGTCGGCATCAACACCGCCATCTATTCCCGCTCGGGCGGCTCGCTGGGCATAGGCTTCGCGATCCCGGTCAGCACGGCGCGCCAGGTGATGGAGCAACTGATCACGACCGGCACGGTCACGCGGGGCTACATCGGCGTCGAGCCGCAGGACCTGACGGCCGAGCTGGCCGACGCCTTCAAGCTGTCGCGCAAGGAAGGCGTCATCATCGCCGGCGTGGTGCGCGGCGGGCCGGCGGCCAAGGCCGGCATACGCACGGGCGACATCGTGGTATCGGTCGCGGGCAAGGCCATCCTGGACACCACCACGATGCTGAACGCCATCGCCCAGTTGCCGCCGGGCGAGAAGGTGTCCATCAAGATCGTCCGTGGCGGACAGGAAATGGAAGCCAGCGTGACCATCGGCACGCGGCCCAAGCCCAGGCGCGAGGCCCAGCAACCCTGACGCCGGCCCGGACCTACTTGCGGCCCAGGCCCAGGTAGCTCTCGACCACGCGCGGATCGTCCGCCAGCTCGCGGGCCGGGCCGGCCAGCACCACCTGGCCGGTCTCCAGCACATAGGCGTAGTCGGCCGTCTGCAAGGCCGCGCGCGCGTTCTGCTCGACCAGCAGGATGGCCACGCCGCGGCGCCGCAGTTCGGCGATGATGAGGAAGATTTCCTTGACGATGCGCGGCGCGAGCCCCAGCGATGGCTCGTCCAGCAGCAGCAGGCGGGGCTTGGCCATGAGGGCGCGCCCCAGGGCCAGCATCTGGCGCTCGCCGCCGGACAGGGTGGCAGCCAGCTGGCGGCGGCGTTCCTTGAGCCGGGGGAAGAGCCCGTAGACTTCCTCCATCGACGCGGCCTGGTCGCGATGGCCCGAGCGATAGCGCTGGAAAGCGCCCAGCAGCAGATTGTCCTCGACGCTCATCTCGCCGAACAGTTCGCGTTTCTCGGGCACGAGGTTCAGGCCGGCGGCGACCATCTGCTCGATGTCCACGCGGCGCTGTGGACGGCCCTCCAGGCTGATGGCACCACGCGCCGGCAGCAGTCCCATGATGGCCGACAGCAAGGTGGTCTTGCCCGCGCCGTTGGGGCCGATCACCGTCACGATGGTGCCCGCCGGCACCGCCAGGTCTATGCCATGCAGCGCCTCGACCTTGCCGTAGGACACCGACAGGCCCGAGACCTCGAGCAGCGGCGCGGCCATTGCCGCCGACCCCGTCATTCCACACCTCCCAGATACGCTTCCAGCACGCGCGGATCGCGCTGCACGTCCTCGGGCAAGCCCTCGGCGATCTTCTCTCCGAACTCCATCACCACCACGCGGTCGGCCAGGCCCATGACGAAATCCATGTCGTGCTCGACCAGCAGGATGGCCATGCCTTCGGAGCGCAGCGCCTTCAGGGTGTCGGACAGGGCCTGCTTCTCGAGGTAGCGCAGGCCGGCCGCCGGCTCGTCCAGCAACAGCAGGCAGGGATCGGCGCACAGCGCGCGGGCGATCTCCAGCATGCGCTGCTTGCCCAGCGGCAACGAACCGGCCGCCACGTGCAGGGCGTCGCCCAGCCCCACGCGCCGGGCCTGCCGCGCCGCCTCGGCCAACAGGCGCGCCTCCTCGCGGCGTTCCAGGTGCAGGCCGCCCAGCACCAGGCCCGACAGCAGGCCCGGACGCTCCCGCAAGTGGGCGCCCAGCGCGATGTTCTCGATCACGGTCATCTGCGGCAGCAGGCGCACGTGCTGGAACGTGCGGCCCATGCCCAGCGCGGCGATCTCGCGCGAGGGCCGGCCGGTCACGTCCCGTCCGCGGAAAACCACCTTCCCCGAGGAAGGGTCGTCCACGCCGGACAGCAGGTTGAACATGGTGCTCTTGCCGGCGCCGTTGGGGCCGATCAGGGCCAGCACCCCGCCGGCCGGAACGGTGAAACTGATGTCGTTGTTGGCCACCAGCCCGCCGAACCGCTTGGTCAGACCCCGGGCTTCCAGCACGACCTCGCCGTGCGCCGGCTGCGCGCGCCGGGCCAGCCGCGGCGCCCCCTCGTCCACGGCGCGGCGCGCCTCGGCCAGCGGCAGGCAACGCCGGGCCAGGCGGACGATCACGGGCCAGAGCCCGTCCGGCGCGCGCTGCAAGGCGACCACGAGCAGGATGCCGAAGACGATGCTCTCGAAATTGCCCGAGGCGCCCAGGAGGCCGGGCAGCAGGTCCTGCAGCCATTGCTTGAGCATGGTGACCAGGCCGGCGCCGACCAGCGCGCCCCACACCTGCCCTGCTCCGCCGATGACGGCCATGAACAGGTATTCGATGCCGATATGCAGGCCGAAAGGCGTGGGATTCACGAAGCGCTGCATGTGCGCATACAGCCAGCCCGAGACGCATGCCAGCAGGGCCGCGATCATGAAGATCGCGATGCGCGAGCGGGCGGTGTTCACCCCCATCGACTCGGCCATCACCATGCCGCCCTTCAACGCCCGGATGGCCCGTCCCTCGCGCGAATCGAGCAGGTTGCTGACCAGCAGCATGGCCAGCAGCAGGATCGCCCAGATCAGCCAGAACAGGTGCCGGCCCTTGGACAGGTCCAGCCCGAGGATCGAAATGGGCGGCAGGCCGGACAGCCCGGTATGGCCCCCCAGAAAATCCAGCGTCCCGAACAGGAAGTACAGGCTCAGCCCCCAGGCGATGGTGCCCAGCGGCAGATAGTGCCCGGACAGGCGCAGCGCGATCGCGCCCAGCACCCACGCGGCCACCGCGGTGACCACCAGGCCGGCCAGCAACCCCAACCAGGGCGAGCCGCCCAGCCACGCGAAGGCTGGCGGCAGCGTGGCGATGGATAGCCAGGCACTGGTGTAGGCGCCCAGGCCGACGAAGGCCGCCTGGCCGAAAGAAGTCACCCCGCCCACGCCGGTCAGCAGCACCAGCCCCAGCGCCACCAGCGCGTACAAGCCGATGTAGTTCAGCAGCGTGACGGTGAACTCGGACATCCCGAACACGGCGGCGACGAGCAGGACAAGGCCGGCGCCGACGAACCAGATGGGGCGCAGCCGCATCATTCTTCCTCCACGTGACGCGAGGCGAGCGAGCGCCAGATCAGCACCGGGATGATCAGCGTGAACACGATGACTTCCTTGTAGGCGCTGGCCGCGAACGACGAAAAGGCCTCCAGCAGGCCCACCAGCACCGCGCCGGCGGCGGCCAGCGGATAGCTGGCGAGGCCGGCGATGATGGCGGCGACGAAGCCCTTCAAGCCGATCAAAAAGCCGGTGTCGTAGTAGATGGTCGTGATGGGCGCGATGAGGATGCCCGAGAACGCTCCGATCAAGGCGCACAGCGTGAAGCAGAGCTTGCCGGCCAGGCTGGTCGGAATGCCCATCAGGCGGGCGCCGACCCGGTTCACCGCCGTGGCGCGCAGGGCCTTGCCATACAGCGTCCGGCCGAACAGCACGGTCAGCGCCAGGATGAGGGCGATCGACGAACCGATCACCCACAGCGTCTGGGCCGAGACCGGAATGCCACCCAGCTCGATGCCGCCATCGGTGAACGGCGAAGTGCGCGCTCCTTCGGCGCCGAAGAACAGCAGCCCCAGCCCCACCATGGCCACGTGCACCGCCACCGAGACGATCAGCAGCACCAGGACGCTGCTCTCGGCCACCGGCTGGAAGGCCAGGCGCCAGACCATGGGGCCCATCGGCACCACCACCAGCAGCGCGAACAGGATCTGCACGGCCAGCGGCATTTGCTGGAAATCGACGAAACGCGCGGCGGCGAAGATCAATGCGGGATAGAGCAGGTTCCAGCCGGCGGCCCGCGGAACGGCACGCCAGTCCTGGCGCCGCCACGCGGTCCACAGCTCCACCAGCATGACGGCGCACCCGCCCATGGCCAGCAGCCAGACCGTTCCCGGCAACTGGCCGGCCTGCAAGCCCGCCAGGGTCAGGGCCCCCCAGGCGACGAACTCGCCCTGGGGAATGAAGATCACGCGCGTGACCGTGAAGGCCAGCACCAGCGCCATCCCCAGCAACGCATAGATGGCGCCGTTGACGACACCGTCCTGGATCAGGAAAAGGGCGATCTGTAAATCCATGTCAGCTCCGGCAGGGCCGGAGATCCGCCCTGGTCCACCAGAAAATTACTTGATCAGCTTCCAGCCACCGTTTTCGATCACGACCATGACGCGGGAACGGTTGTCCAGGCCGACGTGGTCCGTGGGGCTCATGTTGAATACCCCGTGCGCGCCCGCCACGTTCTTGACGTTCTCCAGCGCGTCGCGCAGGGCCGCGCGGAACTCCGGCGTGCCCGGCTGCGCCTTCTTCAGGGCGACGGGGACGGCCGCCTCGATCAGCTTGCCGGCATCCCAGGCGTGGGCGCCGAAGGTGGACACCGAGCCCTTGCCGTAGGTCGCCTCGTACTTCTGCACGTACTCGGTGGCCGAGGCCTTGACCGGATTGTCCGCCGGCAACTGGGCCGACACCAGCACCGGACCCGCGGGCAGGAAGGTGCCTTCGATGTCCTTGCCGCCCACGCGCAGGAAGTCGTTGTTGGCCACGCCGTGGGTCTGGTAGTACGTGCCGCGGTAGCCGCGCTCCTTCAGCGTCTTCTGGGGCAGCGCGGCAGGGGTGCCGGCACCGGCGATCAGCACGGCGTCGGGCTTGGCGGCGATCATCTTCAGCACCTGGCCGGTCACCGACGTATCGGTACGGTTATAGCGCTCGTTGGTCAGCACCTTGATGCCGGCGGCCTGGGCCGCCTTCGAGAATTCCTGGTACCAGCCCTCGCCGTAGGCGTCCGCGAAGCCGATGAAGGCCACCGACTTGATCTTCTGGCCCTGCATGTGCTCGACGATGGCCTTGGCCATCTCGGCATCGTTCTGGGGCGTCTTGAAGGCCCAGCGCTTCTTGACGTCCTGGGGTTCGACGATGACGGCCGAGGCGGCCATGGACACCACCGGGGTACCGGTTTCGGCGGCAACGTCGACCATTGCCAGCGAGTTCGGCGTGATGGTCGAACCGACCATCACGTCGACCTTGTCCTCGGTCACGAAACGGCGGGCGTTCTTGACCGCCGTCGTGGTGTCGCTGGCGTCGTCCAGCACGATGTAGTTGACCTTCTGGCCCGCGATGGTCTTGGGCATCAGGGCGAAGGTGTTCTTCTCGGGAATGCCGAGCGAGGCGGCCGGGCCCGTGGCCGAGACGTTGACGCCCACGGTGATGTCGGCCTGCGCGGCGGCGGCGAAAACGCCAAGGCCCACGGCCAGGGCCAGTTTGTTCAAGGAAAACATGAAGGTCCCCATTGTGCTTGTTCTGGAACCGAACCCCCGCCCCGGCCGCGCGGGCGGCACCGGGGCACGGCGGGTTCAGACTTTCTCGATGGCGGTCGAATCCGATTCCCGGCTCTTGACGAAGCGGGCCGCCACCAGGCCCAGTTCGTAGAGCACGCATAAAGGTACCGCCAACAAGAACTGGCTGACAACATCCGGCGGCGTGACGACGGCCGCCAGCACGAACGCGCCGACGACGACGTAGCCGCGCGCCGCGGACAGCTTGGCCACCGTGGTCACCCCGGTCTTGACCAGCAGCACCACCGCCACCGGCACCTCGAAGGTCAGGCCGAAGGCCAGGAACATCGTCATGACGAAGTTCAGGTAGGCCTCGATGTCAGGCGCCGGCGTGATCGACTGCGGCGCGAAGGTGGCGATGAAGTGGAAAACGGTCTTGAAGACCACGAAATAGCAGAAGGCCATGCCGGACAGGAACAGCACGGTGCTGGACACGATCAGCGGCAGGGCCAGCCTCTTCTCGTGCTGGTAGAGGCCCGGCGCGACGAAGGCCCAGGCCTGGTACAGCACGAAGGGCAGCGCGAGCACGAAGGACGCCAGCAGCGTGACCTTGACCGGCACCATGAAGGGCGTGATGACGCCGGTGGCGATCATGCGCGTGCCGGGCGGCAGGGTCGCCAGCATGGGCTGGGCCAGCACGTCGTAGATCGCCGAGGCGCCGGGATAAAGGAACAGCACGATGAAGACGGCCACGACCGCGATGATGGCCTTCAGCAAGCGGTCGCGCAGCTCCACCAGGTGGGAGATGAAGCTGTCTTCCTGCGATACGTCTTTGTCAGTCACGTTCTTTCACGTACCGTCGAAGCCTCGGCCGGCTGGCCGGCGGCGGGTTGATCGGCGGACGACGGCAACAGGTCCGGCGGAAACAGCGAGCCCTGCGCGAGGTCCTGCTCGGACGGCGCTTCCTGGGCGGCGGCCGGTTCGGCCCCCTCCGGCTGCGCGGACGAGGCCGCCGGAGCGGCGGGCCCGGCGGCCGGTCCCGTGAAGGGCGCCTCGACCGCCGGAGCAGCTTGGGCGGCCGGCGCGTCGAGCGCGGACGCCTCGGCGGGGGCGGCCGGCTCCTGTGTCCCCGTCGCCGCATCCTTCACGTCGCGGGCGGCCCCCTCGACGGTCTGCTGGACCTCGTTGAGCCCCTTGTGCAGTTCCTCGACGTTGGTCTTGACCGTGGTCTCGAGCGAACGGGCCGCGTCTTCCATTTCCTTGCGCAGGTTGCGCAATTCCTCGAGCTCCATCTCGCGGCGGATGTCGCTCTTGACGTCGTTGACGTAGCGCTGCGCCCGGCCCAGCAGGTGGCCGATGGTACGCGCCACCTTGGGCAGCCGCTCGGGCCCGATGACGATGAGCGCCACCACGCCTATGGTGAGAAGCTCGGTAAAGCTGACGTCGAACATTCAGCGCCTATGGGAACACCCCCTACGCCCTGACGGGCGCCCCCTCAAGGGGGCGGCACTGGCGGACCGGCAGAGCCGGATCCGCGGTGCCCTGGAGTGGGTCGGTTATCTTGGCGCGGGGCGCCTTCGTGTTGATGATGGATCTGGAGGGGAAACCCCTGTCAGGTCCGTTCTTTTTCTTTGGCTTCCACGTCGATGGTGTCGGCGGAGACGCGCTTGGGGTCGGCGGACGTGGTTTCCGGGTTGGAGGCCGCGGCGTCGCCGCCTTCCTTCATCCCTTCCTTGAATCCCTTCACGGCGCCGCCCAGGTCTTGCCCGAGGTTCTTCAGTTTCTTGGTGCCGAAGATCAGAACCACGATCACCAGGACAACCAGCCAGTGCCAAATGCTAAAGCTACCCATTACATGCTCCACGCCTTGCGGCGGAAAATCGTCCAGTCAATAGAGGCGGAAATCGCCCGGCTCAGTCGCGCTTCCAGGGGCGGGGACCGCCTATCACGTGGTAGTGCAGGTGCGGCACTTCCTGTCCACCGTCCGCGCCGTTGTTGGCCATCAGACGGAATCCCCCTTCCGGGCCGGGGCGGCAGCCCTGTTCGAGCGCCAGGCGGGGAATCAGAACCTGCATTCTACCCAACAGCGGCACGTCGCTCGCGGCCACGTCCTGCAGCGATGGAACGTGCCGCTTGGGAATGACCAGGAAGTGTACCGGCGCGATGGGATTGATGTCGTGGAAGGCGAAGATCTCGTCGTCTTCGTAGACCTTGCGCGAGGGGATTTCCCCACGCGCGATCTTGCAGAAAATACAGTTGTCGCTCATCTCATTGTTTCGGGGCATTGCCGGCTCGGGCGGCTTTTTCATCCAAACCCGACAGGCCTTCGCGCCGCGCGAGCTCGGCGACGACCTGTTCGGGACGCAAACCGTAATACTCCAGCATGACGAGGCAATGAAACCAGAGATCGGCTGTCTCGTAAATGATCTTTTCCGGCACGCCGTCCTTGGCCGCCATCACGGTCTCGGTGGCTTCCTCGCCGATCTTCTTGAGGATGCCGTCGGGCCCCTTGCTGAGCAGGCGGGCCACGTAGGAGGTCTCGGGCGAGCCGCCCCGGTCTGGCCGGCGGCTGGCGATGGTGTCGGCCAGTTGCACCAGGAAATCGTTCATTTGTAGATGCTCTCCGGGTCCTTCAGCACCGGGTCGGTCTCGACCCAGTGCGCGCCGCCCTCGGTTTCCAGGCGGCGGTAGAAGCAGCGCTCGCGGCCGGTATGGCAGGCGATCCCGCCCACCTGTTCGACCCGCAGCAGCACCACGTCGCCGTCGCAGTCGAGCCGGATCTCGCGCACGCGCTGGACGTGGCCCGATTCCTCGCCCTTGCGCCAGAGACGGTTGCGCGAGCGCGACCAGTAGGTGGCGTTGCCGGTGCGCAGCGTCTCGCGCAGCGATTCGCGGTTCAGGAAGGCGAACATGATGACCTTGTCGGTCGTGGCGTCCTGCGCGATGCCGGGCACCAGGCCGTTGTCGTCGTAGACGATGGCGTCCAGCCAGGCTTCCTGGTCGGTGGAGAGAGTCCGGGGTGCGGTATCCATCAGTCGTCCAGCCTCATGCGTATGCCGCGGTCGGCCATGAAGCGCTTGGCCTCCTGCACCGTGTGTTGCCCGTAGTGGAAGATACTGGCGGCCAGCACCGCATCGGCATGGCCCTCGGTGATGCCGTCCGCCAGGTCCTTGAGCGAACCGACACCGCCGGAGGCGATGACGGGAATGGCCACGGCGTCGGACACCGCGCGCGTCAGCGCGAGGTCGAAGCCCGACCGGGTGCCGTCGCGGTCCATGCTGGTCAGCAGGATTTCGCCCGCGCCGTACTCGGCCATCTTGCGCGCCCATTGCACGGCATCCAGCCCGGTGGCGTTGCGCCCGCCATGCGTGAAGACTTCCCAGCGCGGCGCCTCGCCCTCGCCCGACACCCGCTTGGCGTCGATGGCGACCACGATGCACTGGGCGCCGTAGCGGCTGGAGGCCTCGCGCACCAGGTCGGGGTTGGTCACGGCCGAGGTATTGATGCCCACCTTGTCGGCGCCCGCGTTCAACAGCCGGCGCACATCCGCCACCTGCCGCACGCCGCCGCCCACGGTCAACGGAATGAACACCTGCGAGGCGACCTGTTCGATCACGGACAGGATGATGTCGCGCTGATCGCTCGACGCCGTGATGTCCAGGAACGTGATCTCGTCCGCGCCCTGGTCGTCATACCGGCGCGCGATCTCCACCGGATCCCCGGCATCGACCAGATTCACGAAATTGATTCCCTTGACCACGCGACCAGCAGTCACGTCCAGACAAGGGATAATACGACGCGTCAACATCACAGAATTCCAAAAACACACGTTGCCGGGCGCAGAATCCCTCCGCCCAACCACTACGATACGCCCATTCCCAAGAACGCAGCCCACCTTGGGCACCGCGGATCAGCGCGGTTGTTCCTCCAGGATGCGGTGGATCCGGCTCCGCCGGTCCACCCGCATCGCCCCCTGGGGGGCGCCCGTCAGGGCGTAGGGGGGGTACCTAGTTCATCGGCACGAGCCTGCGCCGCCTGGAAATCCAGCGTGCCCTCGTAGATGCTGCGGCCCAGGATGGCGCCTTCCACGCCTTCGTCCTCGACGGCGCAGAGCTGCTCGATATCGGTCAGGTTGGCGATGCCGCCCGAGGCGATGACCGGGATGCGCACGTGCTGGGCCAGCTTGACCGTGGCCTCGACGTTGACGCCCGACAGCATGCCGTCGCGGCCGATGTCGGTGTAGATGATGGACGAGCAGCCGTAGTCCTCGAACTTCTTGGCAAGGTCGGTCACGTCGTGGCCGGTCAGCTTGCTCCAGCCGTCGGTGGCCACCTTGCCGTCCTTGGCATCCAGGCCGACGATGATCTGGCCGGGGAAGGCACTGCACGCGTCATGCAGGAACCCGGGGTTCTTGACCGCGGCGGTGCCGATGATCACGTAGGAAATGCCGTTGTCCAGGTAGCGCTCGATGGTGTCGAGGTCGCGGATGCCGCCGCCGATCTGCACCGGGATGTCATCGCCCACGGCGTCGAGGATGGCCTTGATGGAGGCCTCGTTCTTGGGTTTTCCGGCCACGGCGCCGTTCAGGTCCACCAGGTGGAGGCGGCGCGCGCCCTGCTCCAGCCAGTGGGCGGCCATGGCGGCGGGCTCTTCGGAAAACACGGTGGCATCGTCGAGATCGCCCTGGCGCAGGCGGACACAACGACCGTCTTTGAGATCAATCGCGGGAATGAGGAGCATGGCGAATCAGGATGTCGTTCGAATCAGTGGCGCTAACTGGGCTGCGGGACGGAAAAAGGGGGCCTTGTCGGCTAACGGGACTCACGGGTTCCACCGCACGAAATTCTGGTAGATACGCAGGCCCGCCCCTGCGCTTTTCTCAGGGTGAAACTGAGTTGCGAAGATGTTATCTCTGGCTACCGCGCAGGTAAAGGCGACCCCGTAATCGGATTGACCGGCAATTACCCCTAGATCGGCGGGGGCCACATAGTAGCTGTGCACGAAGTAGAAATAGGTGTCGTCGGCCACGCCGTCCCACAGGGGATGGGACAAGGTCTGCCGCACGCGGTTCCAGCCCATGTGGGGCACCTTCAGCCGCTCGGGCCCCTGGAAGGCCGGGCCGGCGAAGCGCACGACCTGCCCTTCGAAGATGCCCAGGCCGTCGGCCGGCCCTTCCTCGCTGCGCTGGAACAGCATCTGCTCGCCCACGCACACGCCCAGCAGGGGCTTGCTGCGGGACGCCTCGACCACCGCCTCGCGCAGGCCGGTTTCCTCGAGGTAGCGCATGCAGTCGGGCATGGCGCCCTGCCCCGGGAACACGACCCGGTCGGCCGCGCGCACGCCAGCCGCATCGCTGCAGATGCGCACCTCGGCCTCGGGCGCGACGTGTTCCAGCGCCCGGGCGACCGAGCGCAGGTTGCCCATGCCGTAGTCGACGATGGCTATGCGCGTCATGTCAGCTCCGCCGGGCCGCCCCAAGGGGCTGACACGCCGCCCCGGGGGGCAGCGAACGTAGTGAGCGTGGCGGCTGTTCTCATCTAGAGGACTCCCTTGGTCGAGGGCACGGTGCCGCCGGCGCGCGGATCGACTTCCAGCGCCATGCGCAGCGCCCGGCCGAAGGCCTTGAACACCGTCTCGCACTGATGGTGGGCGTTGACACCCCGCAGGTTGTCGATGTGCAGCGTCACCAGGGCGTGGTTGACGAAGCCCTGGAAGAACTCGCGCGTCAGGTCGACGTCGAACTGGCCGATCATCGCGCGCGTGAAGGGAACATGGAACTCCAGGCCGGGGCGGCCCGAGAAATCCACCACCACGCGCGAGAGCGCCTCGTCCAGCGGCACGTAGGCATGGCCGTAGCGGCGGATGCCGGCCTTGTTGCCGACCGCCTTGGCCACGGCCTGGCCGAGCGTGATGCCGACGTCCTCGACCGTGTGGTGCGCGTCGATGTGCAGGTCGCCGTCGGCCACGACGTCGATGTCGATCAGGCCATGGCGCACGATCTGGTCGAGCATGTGGTCCAGGAACGGCACGCCGGTCTGCAGGTTCTGCTTGCCGGTGCCGTCGAGGTTGACGACCGCGCGGATGCGCGTTTCGTTGGTGTTGCGGGTGATCTCGGCGGTACGCATGATCGTTTCCGGATGGTCGGGTTGAATGGGCGGCGGCGTCACGAGGCGCTGCCGTCGTCCAGGCGGTATTCGGCGCTGCGCGCGTGCGCCTGCAGCCCTTCGCCATAGGCCAGGGTGGCGGCGACGCGCCCCAGGGTCCGCGCGCCGGCGCCCGAGACCTTGATCAGGCTGGATCGCTTCTGGAAATCGTACACGCCCAGCGGCGACGAGAACCGCGCGGTGCGCGAGGTCGGCAGCACGTGGTTGGGGCCGGCGCAGTAGTCGCCCAGCGACTCCGAGCTGTGGGTGCCCATGAAGATCGCGCCGGCGTGGCGGATCAGGTCGGCCCAGCGCTCGGGCTCGGCGGTGGAGATTTCCAGGTGCTCGGGCGCGATGTCGTTGGCGATGGCGCAGGCTTCTTCCAGGTCGCGCACCAGGATCAGCGCGCCGCGGTTGGCCAGGCTGGTGCGGATGATGTCCGCGCGCGGCATCGTGGGCAGCAGCCGGGCGATGGCGGCCTCGACCTGCGCGATGTAGCCGGCGTCGGGGCACAGCAGGATGGCCTGGGCCAGTTCGTCGTGCTCGGCCTGCGAGAAGAGATCCATGGCGATCCAGTCGGCCGGCGTCCCGCCGTCGCAGATGACCAGGATCTCGCTGGGGCCGGCGATCATGTCTATGCCCACCGTGCCGTACACGCGCCGCTTGGCGGCGGCGACGTAGGCATTGCCGGGGCCCACGATCTTGTCGACCGGGACGATGGAAGGCGTGCCGTAGGCCAGCGCGCCGACCGCCTGGGCGCCGCCGATGGCGATCGCGCGGTCGACGCCGGCGATGGCGGCGGCGGCCAGCACCATGGGATTGCGCACGCCGTCGGGCGTGGGCGTGACCATGACGACCTCGCCCACGCCGGCCACCTTGGCCGGGATGGCGTTCATCAGCAGCGAGGACGGGTAGGCCGCCTTGCCGCCGGGCACGTACAGGCCCACGCGGTCGAGCGGGGTGACCTTCTGCCCCAGCACGGTGCCATCGGGCTCGGCGTAGGTCCAGGTCTCGGCCCGCTGGCGTTCGTGGTAGACCCGGATGCGGTCGGCGGCGGCCTCCAGGGCGGCGCGCTGCTCGCGCGGCAGCGCCTCCAGGGCCGCGATCCAGTCGGCGCGGGGAATGTCCAGTTCGCGGATGGACGCGGCCTGTACACGGTCGAAGCGGCGGGTGTATTCCAGCACTGCGCCATCGCCACGGGTGCGGACGTCCAGCAGGATGTCGGCCACGGCGCGTTCGATGGACGCGTCCTCGGACGCTTCGAAGGCCAGCAGCGCGTGCAGGCGGGCTCGGAAGTCGTCGCTACGGGTATCGAGTCGGTTGATGAGGGACATACGCTAGCTCTGCAAAATCGGTTTCCGGAAGGCAGCCCTGCCCCGCGCCGGCGGCGCGGGAGCGATGGACGACGCAGCCTCTGCATGGCGCGGCGGGCCGGCCGCGCGGCGAGCGCCCCGCGGATGCCGCCAGATCAGGCCGGCATGGCCAGGCTGGCGCGCGCGAAGGCGTCGATCAGAGGCTGCAACCGGTGTCGCCGGGTCTTCAGGGCCGCCTGGTTGACCACCAGGCGAGACGATATGTCCATGATATCTTCGACCGCGACCAGGTTGTTGGCCCGCAATGTCCCACCGGTGGATACCAGGTCGACGATCACGTCGGCCAGCCCCACCAGCGGCGCGAGCTCCATCGACCCGTACAGCTTGATCAGGTCGACGTGCACTCCTTTCGCGGCGAAATGCTCGCGCGCGGCCTGCACGTACTTGGTCGCCACGCGCAGGCGGGCGCCCTGGCGCACCGCGCTGGCGTAGTCGAAACCCTCGGGCACGGCCACGCACAGCCGGCACTTGCCGATGCGCAGGTCCACGGGCTGGTACAGGCCGCCCGGATGCTGGGCCGCATGTTCGATCAGCACGTCCTTGCCGGCCACCCCCAGGTCGGCGGCGCCGTACTGGACATAGGTGGGGACATCCGAGGCACGCACAATGATGATGCGCACGCCGGGGTCGCTGGTCGGCAGGATCAGCTTGCGGGACTTCTCCGGGTCCTCGGCCACCGTGATGCCGGCCTCGGCCAGCAGGGGCATGGTCTCGGTGAAGATGCGGCCCTTGGACAGCGCCAGGGTGATGGGCGTGTTCGGATCGGCCGGTGCGAAGGCGCTCATCGTGCCTGCCCCCCGGATCCGCTCACGCGGCGGATGTCGGCGCCCAGCTGCAACAGCTTGCGCTCCATCTGCTCGTAGCCGCGGTCCAGGTGATAGATGCGGTCTATCGTGGTCTGGCCGTCGGCGACCAGGCCCGCGATGACCAGGCTGGCCGAGGCCCGCAGGTCGGTCGCCATGACGGTGGCGCCCGACAGGCCGGCCACGCCCTTGACCACGGCGGTATGGCCGTCGATCTCGATGTCCGCTCCCAGCCGGCGCAACTCCTGCACGTGCATGTAGCGGTTCTCGAAGATGGTCTCGGTGATGACCGCGGTTCCTTCTGCGATGGCATTCAGGGCCATCAGCTGGGCCTGCATGTCGGTCGCGAAGCCGGGATATTCCAGGGTGCGGAAACCCACCGCGCGCGGCCGGCCACTCATGCCCGCCTGCACCCAGTCGGTACCGCACTCGATGGCCAGCCCGGCCTCGGCCAGCTTGTCCAGCGTGGCGCCCATGCTGGCCGGATCGGCGTTGCGCAGCACGATCTCGCCACCCGCCGCGCCCACCGCGCACAGGAAGGTGCCGGCTTCGATGCGGTCCGGCATGACCCGGTGGGTCGTGCCGTGCAACCGCGAGACGCCCTCGATGACGATGCGGTCCGTGCCGTGGCCGCTGATGCGGGCGCCCATCTTGATCAGCAGTTCCGCCAGGTCGACGATCTCGGGCTCGCGCGCGGCGTTCTCGAGCACCGTCAGCCCCTCGGCCAGCACGGCCGCCATCATCAGGTTTTCGGTGCCGGTCACCGTGATCATGTCGGTGCGGATGGTGGCGCCCTTCAGGCGCTTGGCCCTGGCCACGACGAAGCCGTGCTCGATGCTGATCTCGGCTCCCATCGCCGCCAGCCCCTTGATGTGCTGGTCGATGGGACGCTGGCCGATGGCGCAGCCGCCGGGCAGGCTGACCCGGGCCTCGCCGAAACGCGCGACCAGCGGCCCGAGCACCAGGATCGAGGCGCGCATGGTCTTGACCAGCTCGTACGGCGCTTCCAGCGATTCGACCCGGGTGGCATCCAGCGTGACGCGGTCGCCCGGCTGGCCGGCGCGCTCGGCCTTCACGCCCAGTTGGCGCAGCAGGCGCAGCGTGGTGCCGATGTCGTTGAGCTGGGGGACGTTCTCGAGCGTGACCGCATCGGCGGTCAGCAGCGACGCGCACAGGCAAGGCAGCGCGGCGTTCTTCGCCCCCGACACCTCGACCTCGCCACGCAGAGGGCGACCGCCGGTGATCTGCAGCTTATCCATTAATTGCCCGCCTTGAATTCCTGGGGAGTGAGGGTGCGCATCGACAAGGCATGGATTTCTTCCCGCATGCGTTCGCCCAGCGCGGCATAGACCAGTTGGTGCCGCGCGATGGGGCGCTTGCCCGCGAATTCGGCGCTGACGATGACCGCCTCGAAGTGCTGGCCATCGCCCTGCACGTCGACATGTTCACAGGGCAGTCCGTCGAGGATGTATTGCCGGACCTGCTCCGGAGTCGGAAGAGTCATGCTTTCAGTAACGCAGTTTGTAGCCGGTGGACAACAGGCGCAGCGCGAACCCGGCCACCACCAGGAACGTCCCCGCGACCACCGCCAGGCTGTGCCAGGGGGTGACGTCGGAGACCCCGAAAAACCCGTAGCGGAAGCCGTCTATGGTGTAGAAGATCGGATTCCAGTGCGACACCGCCTGCCAGAACGGCGGCAGCGAGTGCACGGAATAGAATACCCCGGACAGGAAGGTTGCCGGCATGATCAGGAAATTCTGGAAGGCCGCCATCTGGTCGAACTTCTCGGCCCAGATCCCGGCCACCAGCCCCAGCACGCCCATGATGCCGCTGCCCAGCACCGCGAACACCAGCATCCAAAGCGGTTCGGCGAAATGCGGCGCGGCGAAGAACAGCGACACCGCGTAGATTCCCAGCCCGACGAACAGGGCGCGCACGATGGCGGCCAGCACGTAGGCCCAGAACACTTCCCAGTGCGTCAGCGGCGGCAGCAGCATGAAGACCAGGTTGCCCGTGACGCGGCTTTGCATCAGCGACGACGAGGAGTTGGCGAACGCGTTCTGCAGCATGCTCATCATCATGAGCCCCGGGATCAGGAAGGCGGTGTACGGCACGGTGCCATACACCGTGACGCGGCCTTCCAGCACGTGGGCGAAGATCAGCAGGTACAGCACCGCCGTCATCACCGGCGCGCCCACGGTCTGGAATCCTACCTTCCAGAAGCGCAGCATTTCCTTGTAGAACAACGTCAGGAAGCCGGAGCCCGCGTTCAGGTTGGGCTGCAGGCCGACGAAGCCCGCCGGCTTGCCGGCCTCGGAACCCGTGGTGGAAACGCCGCTCTCGGGCGGCCGTGCGACGACGCTCATGCCGCCTTCTCCAGCGACGCCGAGGCGGAGTCCCCGTGCATGATGTTCAGGAAAGCATCCTCGAGATCGGCGGGCAGCACTTCGATGCCGTCGATGATCCCGCCGGCCGTGCGGACCTGCGCCAGCAGGGACTCCAGTTCCGTGCTGTTGTCCAGGCGCAGCACCGCGCGGTTGTCCTGGCGCTGCACCAGCTTCTCGTCCAGGGTGCGGCTCTTGCCCGCAGGCCACCCCGATGCGCCCATGTGCAGCACCAGGCGCGAACCGCCGACCTTGGCCAGCAGCGCCCGCGTGGTATCCAATGCCACGATGCGGCCGGCCTTGAGCATGGCGATGCGGCCGCACAGTTCCTCGGCCTCTTCCAGGTAATGGGTGGTGAGCAGGATGGTGTGGCCCATGCGGTTCAGGCGCGAGATGAACTGCCACAGCGTACGCCGCAGGTCCACGTCCACGCCGGCGGTGGGCTCGTCCAGCACGATCACGGGCGGCCGGTGCACCAGCGCCTGCGCCACCAGCACCCGCCGCTTCATGCCGCCCGACAGCGCGCGCATGTTGTCGTCGGCCTTGGAGGTCAGGCCCAGGTTTTCCAGGATCTCGTCGATCCAGTCGTCATTGTTGCGCAGCCCGAAATAGCCCGACTGGATGCGCAGCGTCTCGCGGACCGTGAAGAACGGGTCGAACACCAGCTCCTGCGGCACCACGCCCAGTGCCCGGCGGGAGGCGCGGAACTGGGACACGACGTCGTAGCCGCAGATGGATACCTGGCCCGTGGTCGCGCGCGACAAGCCCGCCAGGATCGCGATCAGCGAGGTCTTGCCCGCGCCGTTCGGCCCCAGCAGCCCGAAGAATTCGCCCTGGGCGATGTCCAGGCTGACATCGTTCAGCGCCTGGAACCCATCCACCGCCTGGCCAGCGCCCACGCGCCGCCACAGGCTGGTCTGCCTGGGGTACACCTTGGAAACATGCTCGATGCGAACGGCGGATGACATGGCTTGATCAGAAAACACTACCGCGCCGGGAGGGCCTCGCAGCCCCCTAAAAAGCGCAAATCCCGGCAAACGCCGGGCAATTCCCCATTATAGAGGATGGTCGGAAACAGCAAGAGCTGACTACCCGGCCTACCCCAGGGCACCGCGGATCCGGCTTTGCCGGTCCGCCAGTGCCGCCCCTGGGGGCACGCGTCAGCGCGTAGGGGGTCATTTGAATGCAGCGTTCCGCTCCGCCAGCGACTTGATCAGGCCGTCGACGCCGTTTTGGCCGATCTGCTGCGAGAACTGGTTGCGATAGTTCTCGATCAGCCATACGCCCAGCACGTTGACGTCGTAGATCTTCCAGCCCTGGCCCGCCTTCTCCATGCGGTAGTCCACGGGGATGGGATCGCCGGCCGGCTGCTTGATCACGGTCTTGACCACCACGTCGGTGGCGTCGGCCGGGTAGTGCGAGGGCCGCAGTTCCACCGCGGTCTGCTGCTTCACGGACGAGACCGCGCCGCTATAGGTGCGCACCAGGGTAGTGCGGAATTCCTTGACCAGCGCCTTCTGCTGCTCGGGCGTCGCCTGGCGCCAGTAGCGGCCGGCGGCCAGCCGGGTCGTCTTTTCGAAGTCGACGTACGGCAGGATCTTCTGGTCCACCAGCTGCAGCAGGCGCTGCGGATTGCCGGACTGCACCGACGGATCGGCCTTGATGGCGGCCAGCACTTCGCCCGTGACCTGCTGGATCAGCGCCTCGGGCGTACCGGCGCCCTGCGCCCGGGCCGCCTGCATGGCGCCCATGGCCAGGATGACGCCGGCGGCCAGCGCCAGCAGCCAGTTCAGGATCCGGGGCGCGGCCGCCGCGGGCATCGTCATGTTTTTTGAAATCATGGAAATCCTTACTTTTGCGGTGCACCCGACGCCGGAGCGGGCGCCGCGGCATCGTCATCGTCGTCGTAGTTGGGCAGAGAATAGTCCGGCAACGCCCCCTCCGCGCCGCTGGCGCCGCGGATCAGGCTGGCGCGCCGCTGCAGGTAGGCATCGCGGGTGAAGGTGTAGGGATCCAGGGCGACCTGGTCGAGCAGGTTGCCCACTTCGAGCAGGTTGGCGCGCGCGTTCACGACACGCAGGCCGTAGACGCTGTTGCGCACGGGCACGTTGTCGATATTGCCGACGGCCACCGGATCGGCCAGGAAATCGACCGCCGTGCCGCCCGCGTCGCGGATGGTGCTGGGCCCCAGCAGCGGCAGCACCAGGTACGGGCCGGCGCCGACGCCCCAGACGCCCAGGGTCTGCCCGAAATCGGCCTTGTTGCGGGGCAGGCCGTTCTGCGTGGCGAGGTCAAAGCAGCCGAACACGCCCATCGTAGTGTTCAGCAGGACGCGGAAGGTGGTGTTGATGCCGTCCGGCGCACGGTTCTGCAGGAAGCTGTTGATGGCCGACATCACGTCGCCCACGTTGGCGAACATGTTGCGCACGCAGCTTCGCACCGGCGACGGCACCACGTTCACGTAGCCCTGCGCCACCGGCTTGAGCACGGCGCGATCGACCGTGTCGTTGAACTTGTACATGCTGCGGTTGAATCCCTCCAGGGGATCCCGCGGGTCGGCCGGCCGCCCTTCCGGGGCGGTGGCACAGCCCGCCAGCCCTGCCGCCAGCATCAATGCCAGGATTTTCTTATTCATCTTCATACACTCGTCGTCATTTCGCGGCGGGCTCTGCCGAGCCCGCGGAACCGCCTTCCGCCGGCTTGCCGGTACCACCCTCGGCAGCCTTGCTGTAGAGGAACTGGCTGATCAGGTTCTCCAGCACGACCGCGCTCTGGGTATAGCGGATCTTGTCGCCGGGGGCGAAATTCTTGTCGTCGCCGCCCGGTTCGATGCCGATGTACTGCTCGCCCAGCAGCCCCGAGGTCAGGATCTTGGCGGACGAATCGGTGGGAAACTGGTAGCGCGCGTCCAGGTCCAGCGTGACCACGCCCTGGAACATCTTGTCGTCGAACGCGATGCTGGACACCCGCCCCACGACCACGCCGGCGCTCTTGACCGCCGCGCGCGGCTTGAGCCCACCGATGTTGTCGAAATTGGCCGTCACCGCATAGGTCTTGCCCACCGACAGCACGCTCAGCAGGTTGCCTGCCTTCAAGGCCAGGAAGACCAGGGCGAGTGCGCCCACCAGCACGAATATTCCCACCCAGAGATCGACTTTTTCTCGCGACATCTCGTATTCCTCCGGTACCCCGCCCACGCGGCGGGTCCCTAAGCCAATTGCTTGCAACGGCCGCCCGGCGGGCGCCGCGCCTTGTTTAGTTGCCGAACATCCAGGCCGTCAGCAGGAAGTCCAGGCCCAGCACCGCCAGCGACCCGGCCACGACGGTACGCGTGGTCGCGCGCGACACGCCCTCGGGCGTGGCCTTGGCGTAATAGCCCTGGTAGAGCGCGATCAGCGTGACCGCCACCCCGAAGACGATGCTCTTGAGCACGCCGTTGCCCACGTCCTTCCAGACATCGACGCCATTCTGCATTTGCGACCAGAAGGCGCCGTCATCCACGCCGATGAGCAGCACGCCCACGCCCCAGCCGCCCAGGATACCGACCGCGGAAAACACCGCCGCCAGCAGCGGCATGGCGATGATGCCGCCCCAGAAGCGCGGCGCCAGCACCCGGCGCACGGGATCCACGGCCATGACCTCCATGGCCGACAGTTGCTCGCCCGCCTTCATCAGGCCGATTTCGGCGGTCAGCGAGGTGCCGGCTCGGCCGGCGAACAGCAGCGCGGTCACGACCGGGCCCAGCTCACGCACCAGGCTGAGCGCGACCAGCAGGCCCAGCGCCTGCTCGGAACCGTAGCGGTTCAGGGTGTAGTACCCCTGCAGCCCCAGCACGAAGCCGACGAACAGGCCGGATACGGCGATGATCACCAGCGAATAGTTGCCGATGAAGTGGATCTGCTGCACCACCAGCCGCGGACGGCGCAGCGCGGTGCCGCTCTTGAACAGCAACTCGATGAAAAACCGGGCAAAGGTGCCCAGGCCGACCAGCGATGCGCGCGTGCCGGCGCCCACCGAGATCAGGAAACGGGTCAGGGCCATCAGCGCACCCTCCGCTGGCGCTCGAGCCAGGCCTGGTAGGCAGGCGTTTCGGGATACTGGAAAGCCACCGGGCCGTCGGGCTCGCCGTGGAGGAACTGGTGCACGAACGGATCCTGCGACGCGGACAGTTCGGCCGGCGTACCGCCGGCGACGACGGTCCCGCGCCCCAGCAGGTAGACCTGGTCCGTGATGTGGAAGGACTCCTGCACGTCGTGCGTGATCAGCACCGACGCGCAGCCCAGCCGGTCGGTCATGGTCCGGATCAACTGGGCGGTCACGCCCATGGAGATGGGGTCCAGGCCGGCGAACGGTTCGTCATACAGGATCAGCTCGGGTTCCAGCACCACGGCTCGCGCCAGCGCGACCCGGCGCGCCATGCCGCCCGAGATTTCCGAGGTCCGCAGGAAGGCGGCCGCCTTCAGGCCCACGGCGTCCAGCTTGGACAACACCCGTTCCAGGATTTGCTGTTCGGTCATGGAGGTGTGCTCGCGCAACGGGAACGCCACGTTCTCATAGACGTCCAGGTCCGTGAACAGCGCCCCCTGCTGGAACAGCACGCCCATGCGCTTGCGCAGATCGAACAGGCGGTCGCCCGACAACTGCCCGATATCCTCGCCCAGCACAAACGCCCTGCCCGCCTGGGGCGGCAACTGGCCCGTGGCCGCGCGCAGCAGCGTGGTCTTGCCCGACCCGGAGCCGCCCATGATGGCCACCACCTGCCCGCGACGGACCTGCATGTCGACGTCCCGCAGGATGACACGGTCGCCATAGCCCACCGACAGGCCGTCGAAGGCTAGCGCCACATCGGTGGGGGAATGCGTAGATCGTGCCGAATCAGGCATGTAGAGGCAAGAAGAGTTGAAAAGATGGGCGTTGCTTGCAAAAAACCGGTGGGTTCGAGGGGAATCCAGCGGGGGATTCTAACAGCAGCACGCCTGGGCACCGTGCTAACCCTTAGGCAGCAGCGGGTTTTGTCCCCCGGCGCATACGCCGCGATTTGCCGGCGGCGCATGCTCGTCCTGTCCATGGCGCGCCGAAGCCCGGCATGGCCCATGGAAGAGTGCAGATTATGAACCACGGCGCCCCGCGCCGGTTTACGTTTTTACAACAAACGCCCGGCTCGCCGGTGTATCCACATGAAAAACGCCCCGAGGTCCGGCCGGACGACTCGGGGCATGATGCCACCGCGCTTTTAAGCGCGGATTAATGTCAGCGAGGCAGCTCGGTCGCCCCCATCAGGAAGGTATCGACCGAGGCCGCGCACTGGCGGCCTTCGCGGATGGCCCAGACCACCAGCGACTGGCCGCGCCGCATGTCGCCGGCCGCGAAGACCTTGTCGACGTTGGTGCGGTAGTCGTCGGTATTGGCCCGCGCGTTGCCCCGGGCATCGCGCTCGACACCGAAGGCTTCCAGCACCTGCTGCACGGGCGACACGAACCCCATGGCGAACAGCACCAGGTCGGCGGGCAACTCGAACTCGGAGCCCTCGACCTCGACCATCTTCATCTGACCGTTGTCGCCGCGCACCCACTCGACGCGGCAGGCCACGAGCGAGGTCACCTTGCCGTTCTTGCCCTTGAAGGCCTTGGTCGACACCGCCCAGTCGCGGTCCACGCCCTCTTCGTGGGACGAGGAGGTGCGCAGCTTCAGCGGCCAGTACGGCCAGGTCAGTTCCTTGTTCTCGGATACCGGGGGCTGCGGCATGACCTCGAACTGGGTGACGGACGCCGCGCCATGGCGGTTGCTGGTGCCCACGCAGTCCGAGCCCGTGTCGCCGCCGCCGATCACGATGACGTGCTTGCCGGTGGCCATGATCTGGTCCTTGAGCTTGTCGCCCGCCACCACCTTGTTCTGCTGCCGCAGGAAATCCATCGCGAAATGCACGCCCTGCAGTTCGCGGCCCGGCACCGGCAGGTCGCGCGGGGTTTCCGCCCCGCCCGACACGACGATGGCGTCGAACTCGGCTTGCAGTTCCTGCGGCGTCTTCACGGTGGCGGAGATGCCCAGCGCCTTGGCGTCCTCGGGCCGCCCCACGAACGTCGAGGGACGGAACACGACGCCTTCCTGCTCCATCTGCGCCATGCGGCGGTCGATCTGCCACTTTTCCAGCTTGAAGTCGGGGATGCCGTAGCGCAGCAGCCCGCCGATGCGGTCGCTTTTCTCGAACACGGTCACGTCGTGGCCGGCGCGCGCCAGTTGCTGCGCGCAGGCCAGCCCCGCGGGGCCGGAGCCGACCACCGCGACTTTCTTGCCCGTCTTGGCCTTGGGCGAGGCCGGCACCACCCAGCCGTGCTCCCAGCCGTGGTCGATGATGGCGTGCTCGATCGACTTGATGCCGACGGCATCGCTGTTGATATTGAGGGTACACGCCGCCTCGCAGGGCGCCGGACAGATGCGCCCGGTGAACTCGGGAAAATTGTTGGTGGAATGCAGCACCGCCAGCGCCTGCTTCCAGTTCTGCCTGTACACCAGGTCATTCCAGTCGGGAATGATGTTGTTGACCGGACAGCCGTTCGTGCAGAACGGAATGCCGCAGTCCATGCACCGGGCACCCTGCTGCTTGGCCTGCTCGGTGTTCAGATGGAGGACGAATTCCTTCCAGTGCTTGACGCGCTGCTCAGGCGCTTCCGCGGCTTCCTGCAGACGCTGGTATTCCAGAAATCCGGTGACCTTACCCATGGCTCTTTCCTGACTATCCTGTTTGGAGCCGGCGCGTGCGCCGCGCCGGCTCCGATTCTTCATTACGGTTCACGCCGCCTCCCGGCGGCAGGGCGTGCCTAGGCGGCCAGCTTCTGCGGATTCCGGGCATCCCACATTTCGCCCAGCGCGCGCCGGTACTCCGTCGGCATGACCTTGACGAACCGGGTGCGGGCGGTCTCCCAGGCATCCATGATGTCGCGGGCGCGGAAGCTGCCGGTGTAGCGGAAATGGTTCTCGACCAGGCGGCGCAGGATGGCCTCGTCGGTATCCCGCTCGCCGCCCCGCACCATGCTGTGCCACAGGCGCTGCGAACCTTCCTTCTCCTGGACCGCCGCGGGAACGACTTCCTCGAGCTCGACCATGGCCATGTTGGCGCGCAGACGGAAGGCGCCGTCCGGGTCGTAGACGTAGGCCACGCCGCCCGACATGCCCGCGGCGAAGTTGCGGCCGGTCTCGCCCAGCACCACCACGGTGCCGCCGGTCATGTATTCGCAGCCGTGGTCGCCCACGCCTTCCACCACCGCCGCGGCGCCCGAGTTGCGCACCGCGAAGCGCTCGCCCGCCACGCCGTTGAAGTAGGCCTCGCCCGACAGCGCGCCGTACAGCACGGTATTGCCGACGATGATGTGCTCGGGCCCATGGCCGCGGAAATCATTGGGCGAGCGCACGATGATGCGGCCGCCGGACAGTCCCTTGCCGACGTAGTCGTTGCCGTCGCCCACCAGGTCCAGCGTCACGCCATGGGCCAGGAAGGCACCGAAGCTCTGGCCGGCGGTGCCGTTGCACTGGATGTGGATGGTGTCGTCGGGCAGGCCCTCGTAGCCGTACTTGCGCGCCACCATGCCGGATAGCATGGCGCCGATGGTGCGGTTCACGTTGCGCACCGTCGTGATGAACGAGACCTTCTCGCCACGCTCGATGGCGGGACGCGCACGCTCGATCAACTGGTGGTCCAGCGCCTTGGCCAGGCCGTGGTCCTGTTCATCCACGTGCAGGCGGGCCACGTCGGCCGCCACGCGCGGCTGGTGGAACACGCGGCTGAAGTCCAGGCCGCGCGCCTTCCAGTGTTCGATGCCGGCACGCATGTCGAGCAGGTCGGAACGGCCGATCAGGTCGTCGAACTTGCGTATGCCCAGCTGGGCCATGATTTCGCGCACTTCCTCGGCGATGAAGAAGAAGAAGTTGACGACGTGCTCGGGCTTGCCCTGGAACTTGGCGCGCAGGACGGGATCCTGCGTGGCCACGCCCACCGGGCAGGTATTCAGGTGGCACTTGCGCATCATGATGCAGCCTTCGACCACCAGCGGCGCGGTGGCGAACCCGAATTCGTCGGCGCCCAGCAACGCGCCAATCACGACGTCGCGGCCGGTCTTCATCTGGCCGTCGGCCTGCACGCGGATACGGCCGCGCAGGTGGTTCAGCACCAGGGTCTGCTGCGTCTCGGCCAGGCCCAGTTCCCACGGCGTGCCGGCATGCTTGATCGACGACACGGGCGAAGCGCCGGTGCCGCCGTCGTGGCCGGCGATCACCACGTGGTCGGACTTGGCCTTGGCCACGCCCGCGGCCACCGTGCCGACACCGACCTCGGACACCAGCTTGACCGAGATGGATGCCTGGGGATTGGCGTTCTTCAGGTCATGGATGAGCTGGGCCAGGTCCTCGATGGAATAGATGTCGTGGTGCGGCGGAGGCGAGATCAGGCCCACGCCCGGCACCGAGAAGCGCAGCTTGGCGATGTATTCCGACACCTTGTGGCCGGGCAGCTGGCCGCCCTCGCCGGGCTTGGCGCCCTGCGCCATCTTGATCTGGATCTGGTCGGCGCTGGCCAGGTACTCGGCCGATACGCCGAAGCGTCCCGAGGCCACCTGCTTGATGCGCGAACGCAGCGAATCGCCGGCCTTCAGCGGCACGTCGGCCACCACGCGGTCGGCGCCCAGCACCGACGCCAGGGTGTCGCCGTCCTTGATGCCGGCCTTGCCGTGCTGCAGTTCGGCGCGATAGCGCAGTTCGTCCTCGCCGCCCTCGCCCGTATTGGACTTGCCGCCGATGCGGTTCATCGCGATCGCCAGCACCGAGTGGGCCTCGGTCGAGATCGACCCCAGCGACATCGCGCCGGTCGCGAAGCGCTTGACGATCTCCTTGGCCGGCTCGACCTCGGCCAGCGGAATGGCGTGGGCAGGGTCGAACTTGAACTCGAACAGGCCGCGCAGCGTCATGTGGCGCTTGCTCTGGTCGTTGATGATCTGCGCGTATTCCTTGTAGGTGCGGTAGTTGTCCGCACGGGTGGAATGTTGCAGCTTGGCGATGGCGTCCGGCGTCCACATGTGCTCTTCGCCGCGGATCCGGAAGGCGTATTCGCCACCCTCGTCCAGCGCGCCGTCCAGCAGCGGGTCATTGCCGAAGGCCGCCTTGTGCATGCGCAGGGATTCCTCGGCCACCTCGAAGATGCCGATGCCCTCGATGTTGCTGGCGGTGCCCGGGAAATACTGCTCGACCAGCGGACGGTTCAGGCCCACGGCCTCGAAGATCTGGGCGCCGGTGTACGACATGTAGGTCGAGATGCCCATCTTGGACATGACCTTCTGCAGGCCCTTGCCGATGGCCTTGACGTAGTTGTAGATGGCCTTGTCCACGGGCACCTTGGCGTCGTGCTCGTGCTCGTGGGCCAGCGCCTCCATCGCCAGGTAGGGGTGCACCGCCTCGGCGCCGTAGCCGCCCAGCAGCGCGAAATGATGCACCTCGCGCGCCGAGCCGGTTTCCACCACCAGGCCGGTGCTGGTGCGCAGGCCGGCGCGGATGAGATGCTGGTGCACGGCCGAGGTGGCCAGCAGCGCGGGAATGGGCACGCGGTTCGCGTCGACCAGCCGGTCGGACACGATCAGGATGTTGTAGCCGCTCTTGACGGCATCCACCGCCTGGGCGCACAGCGCCGCGACCCGGGCCTGGATGCCTTCCTTGCCCCAGGCGGCCGGATAGGTGATGTCCAGCTCGAAGCTCTTGAACTTGCCGTTCG
This sequence comes from Pigmentiphaga sp. GD03639, assembly GCF_029845405.1. Lineage (NCBI taxonomy): Bacteria > Pseudomonadati > Pseudomonadota > Betaproteobacteria > Burkholderiales > Alcaligenaceae > Pigmentiphaga > Pigmentiphaga sp. GD03639. Next base: position 178,672 of record NZ_JAOCLR010000006.1, on the reverse strand, counting down.
TGACGCGCTCGATGTGGCGGATCTGCGCCATGTCGGCGAAGTCCAGCACCGGCTGCGCCACTTCCAGGCGCAGCGGCGGGTTCACGTTGTTGATGTCGAGCACGTTGGGCTTGGGCCCGATGAACGACACCAGCGACATCACCATGTTTTCGCGGATGGGGTCGATGGGCGGGTTGGTGACCTGCGCGAACAGCTGGCGGAAGTAGTTGTAGAGGCTCTTGTTCTTGTTGGACAGCACGGCCAGCGGCGCGTCGTTGCCCATCGAGCCCGTGGTTTCCTCGCCCAGCGCGGCCATGGGGCGCAGGATGAACTTGTAGTCCTCCTGCGTCCAGCCGAAGGCCTGCTGCCGGTCGAGCATGGGCACGGACGAGCGGCCTTCCTCGACCTCTTCGCGGACGGGTTCGGGCAGCGTGTCCAGCTTGATGCGGATGCGCTCGATCCACTGGCGGTACGGCTTGCTGTTGGCGAGCTGGTCCTTCAGTTCCTTGTCGTCGATGATGCGGCCGAGCTCCAGGTCGATCAGGAACATCTTGCCCGGCTGCAGGCGCCACTTCTTGACGATCTTGCTTTGCGGGACCGGCAGCACGCCCGACTCCGAAGCCATGATGACCAGGTCGTCGTCGGTGACGATGTAGCGCGCCGGGCGCAGGCCGTTGCGGTCCAGCGTGGCGCCGATCTGGCGGCCGTCGGTGAAGGCGATGGCGGCCGGGCCGTCCCAGGGTTCCATCATCGCGGCATGGTATTCATAGAAGGCACGGCGCGCCTCGTCCATCTCGGCATGCTGTTCCCAGGCCTCGGGAATCATCATCATCATGGCGTGCGAGATGGAATAGCCGGACATGACCAGCAGTTCGAGGCAGTTGTCGAACGTGGCGGTGTCGGACTGGCCTTCGTAGACGATGGGATAGAGCTTCTTCAGGTCCTCGCCCAGCACCGGCGACTGCATCACGCCTTCGCGGGCGCGCAGCCAGTTGAAGTTGCCCTTGACCGTGTTGATCTCGCCGTTGTGGGCGATCAGGCGATAGGGGTGGGCCAGCGGCCAGGCGGGGAAGGTGTTGGTGGAGAAACGCTGGTGCACCAGGGCCAGCGCCGTGACGGCGCGCGCGTCGGCCAGGTCGCGGTAGTAGCGGCCCACCTGGTCGGCCAGCAGCAGGCCCTTGTAGACCACGGTGCGGCTGGAGATGGACGGCACGAAGTATTCCTTGCCGTGCTTCAGGTGCATCTTCTGGATGGCGTGCGAGGCCATCTTGCGGATGACATACAGCTTGCGCTCGAGCGCGTCGGGCACCATGACGTCGCCGCCCCGGCCGATGAAGAGCTGCCGGATGACCGGTTCCATGCTCTTCACGTTGGGCGACATCGGCATGTCCTTGTCGATGGGCACGTCGCGCCAGCCCAGCACCACCTGGCCCTCGGCGCGCACGGCGCGCTCGAGCTCGGCCTCACAGGCCAGCCGCGACCCTATTTCCTGGGGCAGGAACACCATCGCCACCCCGTATTCCCCGGGAGCGGGCAGGACCACGCCCTGGGCGGCCATTTCCTCGCGGTACAGCGCATCGGGGATCTGGATCAGGATGCCGGCGCCATCGCCCATGAGGGGATCGGCGCCCACCGCGCCGCGGTGGTCGATGTTCTCGAGGATCTTCAGGCCCTGCTGGATGATGGAATGGCTTTTCTGGCCCTTGATGTGGGCCACGAAACCCACGCCACAGGCGTCGTGTTCGTTGGACGGGTCGTACAGGCCCTGGGCGTCCGGCTGGCGCGGCGCGGGCAGGCCGATGCGCGAAGCGTCGATGACGGCCGTCCGGGACAACGGGGCCGAGAGGTGATCCTGGCTGGATAGGGGCATGGTGCGCTCCGCTGGAGGACTCGCGTGCCGGGCACGAATCCGGGTACTGGACATCGGGAATTCCGAACCCGGCGCGCACAGGAGCAGCGCCAGGGGAAAACGACGATACTGCGGCGCACCAGGGGCTGCAAGAAAAATAAAAAGGGGAACGTCCCCAATTATTATCCAGGCTACAAATCGAGGAAATTAAATTGGGGTCGCACCATTACCGTGCGTTTTCATCCTCTGCTCGCGGCTGTTTCCGGGGCCTCCCCCGCTTGCTGGCCGCGGCGCGCCGGCTGCTGGTGCCCTCGAGCGACTGCACGAAGGCCGGCCCACCCAAGGCCCATTGGCCGTATAGCGCCTGTTCGATGCGCTGCGCCGCCGAGGGCGCCACGCCCTCGGCCATTCTGGCGCGGTAGTTGGCCTGCCGGTCGAACGGCGTATTGCCGCAGGCCCAATAGTCGGCATGGTCGTGCAGCAGCCCCGCCGCCGCGGCCCCCACGTGCGCCGGGGCCGAGGACCAGCGCCACAGTTCCGCATCGCCGGCCAGCCCCTGGCGCAGCGGGACCGTCTCGAGCCAGATCAGGCAGGGCAGCACCCAGGCGCCCGGCTCGACCAGCGTGGAGCGGAACCGGCCGGCAAAGACCCTGCCTATATGTAATCGGGCGGCCAGGCGGCGTCCCAGGGACTGGATCACGGCCGAAATCCCGCCTGGGCCCGAGGGCGTGGCCATCAGCAACAGTTGATCGAAAGTAAGCGCCCACCCATGAACGGCCACGCCGTGCTGCCGGGCGTCGGCCTCCAGCCAGGCGGCCACCTGGTCCAGCATGGCGCCGCCGTCGCCCCCCGCCGACAGGGGAACCGTGAAACGGGCCTGGGCGAGATGGGGAAGATCCGGAGCGTACAGGCGGGGAAGGCGGGCCATGTTTATTGGGGACGCATCAATATAGAAGGTCGGAAAATGCAGGTTTCCGCGAACGATACGCCGATTTCATGGTCTATGCAGTATGAAACCCTGATCGCCCGCCCAAGCCCGGTCCCCATCGGCTCCCCTCCGGCGCCGTCCCGACCGGGTCCGCTCGCCGTGCTGCATTGCACAGCGATCGAATCGCTTTATCGCACCCATCAAAAACACCCATTAGCACTCTTTGTTCGAGAGTGCTAACCTTCAGACATGGAGGTAAGCCGTTTATGAAACGTTCGTCGAATCAGTCCAACGTCCTCGCACCCGCCACAAGCGGTCCGGGCGCGCTGGCCCTGGCCATCGCCAACCCGGGCGCCCTTGGCACGATCGAAGCCTATATCGGCGCCGTCAACCGCCTGCCGGTGCTGACGGCCGAGCAGGAACACGACCTGGCCCTGCGCTACCAGGAAAAGCAGGACCTCAACGCCGCCCGCGAACTGGTGCTGTCGCACCTGCGCCTGGTGGTGGCCATCGCCCGCCAATACCTGGGCTACGGATTGCCGCACGCCGACCTGATCCAGGAAGGCAACGTCGGCCTGATGAAGGCCGTCAAGCGCTTCGACCCCAACCGCGGCGTACGGCTGGTCTCCTTCGCCATCCATTGGGTCAAGGCCGAGATCCACGAGTACATCCTGAAGAACTGGCGCCTGGTCAAGGTGGCGACCACCAAGGCCCAGCGCAAGCTGTTCTTCAACCTGCGCAGCCTGAAACCGGACTCGCATGCGCTGACGCCGGAGCAGGTCGAGGAAATCGCCGCCAGCCTGAACGTGCGGCCGCAGGACGTGACCGAGATGGAAGTGCGCCTGTACGGGCAGGACATGGCCCTGGAAGGCCGTGGCACCGATGACGGCGAAAACGATTTCGCCCCTATCGCCTACCTGTCGGACGAAGGCCAGCACGAGCCCAGCGCCATCCTCGAGGAACGCCGCCGCGACGAACTGCACGGCAGCGGACTGCTGCAAGCGCTGGATAGCCTGGACGAGCGGTCGCGCCGCATCATCGAGGCGCGCTGGCTGAAAGACGAAGGTGGCGCCACCCTGCAGGAACTCGCGGACGAATTCGGTGTGTCCGCCGAGCGCATCCGGCAGATCGAGGCCCGCGCCATGACCAAGATGCGCGGAGCGCTGGCCGAGTACGCCTGACCCCGCAGGCAGCGGCCAGGGCGACACGAGCCCGAGGGCGGATTCCGGAGCACCGGATCCGCCCTTTTTATTTGGGCGCGACAGCCGTCACACGAAGTTACAGAAATGGCGGAAATTTACGTGGAAACACGGGTGGCGGGTGAACTTCCCCGCCTGGGCGTGGACTAACCATCAGGTGGGACACGCTTTGGGTGCAACGCCCTCGTGTCGGAATGTCGGGCTTCCCCCGCTCGACGTTTCTTCCGGCGCAGTCTGCCGGTACCAGCCGATACATCCGCCTCTGCTTTTCTCCTCCCTCCCCCCCACTTGAGGCGGATATTCCACGGGACACCTTCGGTGTCCCGTTTTTTTAGGGGGAGCCCACCCCCTACCCGCTTACGCGGGCCCCCTCAAGGGGGCGATGCGGGTGGACCGGCGGAGCCGGATCCACCGCATCCTGGGTCTAGTACCCGTTTCTTGGAGTGTGCGGCACCGGTGCTGTCGCTGGCTGCCAGCGGTAGCAGCCGTGCTTAAGTCCAAGATAGTTTCCCTAGACCCAGGAAACCGCGGATCTGGCTTTGCCAGTCCGCCGGTTTCGCCCCCTGGGGGGCGCGCGTCAGCGCGTAGGGGGGCTATAACAGCTGGCGAATGTCGCTGGCCAGGGCGTCGACGCCGGCATTGTGGCGGGCGAAGAGGCGCAGGTGGCCGTCGGGGTCGTAGATGTAGACGCCGGCGGTGTGGTCCATGGTGTAGGAACCGGGCTCCTTGCCGTAGAACACCTTGAAGGACTTGGCCACGCGGGCGGTGGCATCGGCGTCGCCGCGCAGCCCGAGGAAGCTGGGGTCGAACTGGGTCACGTACGCACGCAGGATCTCGGGCGTGTCACGCTCGGGATCCACCGTCACGAAGGCGACCTGGACCTTGTCGCCGTCCTTGCCCAGGCTGCTCTTGACCTGCACGAACTCGGCCAGCGTGGTCGGACACACGTCGGGACACTGCACGAAGCCGAAGAACACCACCAGGACCTTGCCCTTGAAGTCCTGCAGCGTGCGCGGCTGTCCGTTGAAATCCGTCAGGGACAGATCCGTTCCCAGATCCGATCCGCTCACGTCGGTGCTGTTGAACGAAGGCTTCTTCTGGCAAGCCGCCAACATCGCCGCCGCCACGGCGGCAGCGCCGGCGCGCAGGACGAAACGGCGGGAAACAGCAAACTCGGCCATGACTAACCCTCAATGACGACAAACGGAGGGAGAATCCGCCCGGACACGGGCGGACGTCCCTCACAACCAGTGATCGACCAGCAGGGCCGCGAACAGCAGCGACAGATACAGGATCGAATAGCGAAACAGGCGCCGCGCCAGCTCGTCGCTGTAGCTGCGGTAGAGCTTCCAGGCATAGCCCACGAACACCAGCCCCAGGGCCACGGCGCTGGCCAGGTAGACCAGGCCGCTCATGCGGATCACGTAGGGCAGCAGCGTGGTGGCGAACAGCGCCACGGAATACAGCAGGATGTGCAGCCGCGTGAGCTTCTGGCCGTGCGTGACGGGCAGCATGGGCAGGCCGGCGTTCTCGTAGTCCTTGGTGCGGTACAGCGCCAGGGCCCAGAAATGCGGCGGCGTCCAGATGAAGATGATCAGTACCAGCAGCCACGCCTCGGCCGGGACGCTGTCGGCCACGGCGGCCCAGCCCAGCGCCGGCGGCATGGCGCCGGAAAGGCCGCCGATCACGATGTTCTGCGGCGTGCGGGGCTTCAGGATGACGGTATAGATGATGGCGTAGCCGACGAAGGTCGCGAAGGTCAGCCACATGGTCAGCGGATTGACCAGGGTGTAGAGCACGGTCATGCCCAGGCCGCCGACCACGCCCGACATGGCGATAATCTGCAGCGCGCCGATGTCGCCCCGCGCGGTGGGCCGGTGCGCGGTGCGGGCCATGCGCGCGTCGACCTGCTCCTCGATCAGGCAGTTGATGGCGAAGGCGGCCGCCGCCAGCAGCCAGATGCCTATCGTCGCCGCGATCACGGTCTGCCACGGCGGCACGGCGGGGGTGGCGAGGAACATGCCGATGACCGCGCAGAAAACGGCAAGCTGGCTGACGCGAGGCTTGGTCAGCACCCAATATTGCCGAAGACGCAGACTGACGGTAGACACAGTAATGCTTTCCATGAGGATTCCCGAACTTCAGTAGGCCCTCGCGCCGCCATCCGGCGCGTGGCGGGCCCGTCCCAGCCTGACCAGCAGCGTCACGCACAGGATGGTCAGGACGGCGGCCCCGCCGTTATGCAGCACGGCGATCACTATAGGCCATTGCAGGAAAATGCTGGTCAGCCCGGTCAGCAGTTGCACCACGAGCATGGCCAGCAGCGCCCGCGACGGCCCCTGCAGGCCGTCGTATCGGCGCAACCTGAGCGCCAATCCGCCCAGGTAGATCAGGACCACGAACGCGAAATTGCGATGCGTCCAGTGGATGGCGGTCAGCGCGCTTTGCGAGATGATCTCGCCCGATGGCAGCTCGCCCAGCCCGCGCACGATCGAATAGCCGCCGCCGAAGTCCATGTCCGGCAGCCACTGGCCGTGGCAGGTCGGGAAATCCATGCAGGCCAGCGCCGCGTAATTCGTGCTGACCCAGCCCCCCAGCGCCAGCTGCGTATACAGCAACACCAGGCCGACCGCCACGTATTTCCGCCAACGTCCGGCTTCCGGCACGATATCCGGCAGCACGGTCTGCCTGGCCGACAGCCAGGTCAGCAGCGCCAGCAGGCTGATCCCGCCCAGCAGGTGGGCGGTGACCACGGCCGGCATCAGTTGATGGGTGACGGTCCAGGCGCCGAAGGCCCCCTGCAGGCAGACCGCCGGCAGGATCACCGTGGCCAGCCAGGGGGACTGTGCCAGCGCCTTGCGGTGGCGCCAGGCCATGAACACGATGCCGATGATCAGCATGCCCAGCAGGGTGCCCGCGTAGCGGTGGATCATCTCTATCCAGGCCTTGGATAGTGTAACCGGTCCTTCGGGCATGGCCGTCGCGGCGGCGTGGATGTCATGCCGCGCCCCGATCGGGGACGCATTGCCGTAGCAACCCGGCCAGTCGGGGCAGCCCAGGCCGGAATCGGTCAGCCGCACGAAGGCGCCGAACATGATCAGGTCGAAGGTCAGGAACATCGTGATCGCCACCAGCCTGGCGTAGCGGGCGCGGATCCGGGTGGTGCCCTCTTCGAGGCGTTGCGTGTCCATGGTCCCGCCCTAGCCGATGCGCGACGCGTGCAGCAGCTTGCCGATGTCCTCGCGCAGGCGCAGGGGATCGGGATTCTCGGGGAAGCGCAGCATCAGGTTGTTGCGAGGGTCGACCAGCCAGATGTGCTGGCCGAGCGCCGCGGGCGTGGCGTCGACGCCGGGCGGCAGCGCGAGGAAGCGCCCCACCTGCTCGGCCCGGGCGCGGACCATGTGGGTGCCTTCGTAGGCGCGGATGACCACGGTCGGCACGGGCTCGTCGTCCAGGATCAGCCAGACGCGCTCGATGCGCCCCACGTTCTTGCCCGTGCTGGCATGCGTCTGGCGCATGATGTAGAGCTTCTTGGCGCACTCGTCGCCGCAGTCGCCGCCGTGGGCGGCCACCATGACCCACTTGCCGTTCAGGCTGCGCAGGTCGAACGGCGTGCCGTCCAGGTCCGTCAATTGCAGTTGCTCGGCCGGCGGAACCGGGCGCTGCGGCTCGACCAGGTCGCCGTAGTTGGTGCCGGCGCTGCCCGGACGCCATTCCAGGAAATAGACCAGCGCGGCCGCCACCACGGGCGCGGCGCAGATCGCCAGCACCGCGTACAGGGCGAACAGCGAGCGCCGTGGCCGGACGGCGGCGCCGCTAGCGTTTCGGGCGGAGGACTCGGACAAGGATGACTCCAAAGGCGATGGCGGCGATGGCCGCGAACGAAAACCACTGCAACGCATAACCGCGGTGCGTGTCTATATTGGTAGGCGGACCGGCCCAGTCGCGGACCAGCCCGTCCGGCGCTTCGCCGGTCTGCTCCAGCACGGCGGGCAGCAGGGCCACACCCGCGGCCTTGGCGTAGGTCTCCAGCTCCAGGTTCTGCACCCGGGGCGGCGCGCCGGGCCAGCCGGGCAGGCTCGATGCCAACTCGTCGCGCTTGCGCCCGCTCAACGCGGGCAGTTCGAACAGGCGCGGCACGCGCGGGACGAGTTCGCCCCGCACGGTGACCGGGCCGGTCGGCGTACGTACGGTGACCGGGGCGTCGGGCACGGGACGCGGCAGCCAGCCCCGCAGTACGGCCACCGCCTGCCGGCCCTCGTCGTCGAACGCCAGCGGCGTCACGACCCAGAAACCCGGCCGGCCGTCCGCCATGCGGTTGTCCAGCAGCACCGTCCGGTCGGCCAGCCAGTGGCCGGAGGCCTGGGCCGACCGCCAGGGGATCAGGTCCTGGGCGGTCCGCTCCGGCCCCAGGGCCAAGGGCGGCAAGCCGCGGCCCGCTTCCAGCGCGGCCAGGGTGGCGGCTTTTTCGTGAGCCCGCCCCAGTTGCCAGCGGCCCAGCGCGACCGTGACCGCCACGGTGGCGGCCAGCAGCACCAGGGCCAGCGGGACCGACCCACCGCCGGCATGCCTGCGGCCGGCCGGCGGGATCGGCGCCGGCATGCCGGCAGGATGGGGCGCCGAGCGTTTCATGCAGCGGAAGAAGCGCACGGCACCGCGCGGACTGCCATAATCGCGGGCTGGAGGAGAGATTCGATGCGCATCATAGTAGGCATAGCCTTCGTCGGCATTCTGTACAGCTTGGGTTCCGCCCTGGTCTACCTGATGAGGGACACCGGCAATAGCAAGCGTATGGTCTACGCGCTGACGGCCCGGATCGGCCTGTCGGTGCTGTTGTTCCTGTTCGTGCTGTTCGCCCATTGGATGGGCTGGATCCAGAGCACCGGCCTGCGTTGACCGGCCCGCGCCAGGCGGCGCGGCATCTGGACGGCCCCGGCGGCCCCGAAGGGCAGGCCCCTGTCCGGCTCACCGGAAGGCCCAGCCTGCTAGTGTGCCTGCCCCCACACACCCCGGGAAGCGGCCAACTGTCGCAGGCCGCTGAGAACATGTCCCCCTTCCGTCTCACGCCCCCCCCCCGAACCAGGGCACAGCGGATCCGGCTCCGCCGGTCCGCCAGTGCCGCCCCCCTGGGGGGGCGCGCGTCAGCGCGTAGGGGGGGGGGTTCCCTTCTAGAACCAGTAGACGAAGAGGTACAAGCCCAGCCACACGACGTCGACGAAGTGCCAGTACCAGGCGGCGCCTTCGAAGCCGAAATGGTGGGTAGCCGTGAAGTCGCCCCGGATCAGGCGGCGCAGCATCACCGCCAGCATGATGGCGCCCATGGTGACGTGGAAGCCGTGGAAGCCCGTCAGCATGTAGAACGTGGAGCCGAAGGCGCCCGAGGTGAGCTTGAGGTTCAGCTCGGTGTACGCATGGAAATACTCATAGGCCTGGAAGCCCATGAAGGTCGCGCCCAGCAGGATGGTGACGAACAGCCAGAAGGCGGCCTTCGCGCGGTTGCTGGCCAGCAGCGCGTGGTGCGAGATCGTCAGCGTCACGCCCGAGGTCAGCAGCAGGGCGGTGTTGATGGTGGGGATCCAGAAGGGCCCCATCGCGGTGAAGGGCTCGATGGTCCCGGCCGGGCCGGTATTGGGCCAGGCGCCGGCGAAATCCGGCCACAGCACCATGCGGTTGTCGAGGTCCGACAGCCAGGGCGTGGTGAACGCGCGGGCGTAGAACAGCGCGCCGAAGAAGGCGGCGAAGAACATGACCTCGGAGAAGATGAACCAGCTCATGCTCCAGCGGTACGAAACGTCGACACGCTTGCTGTAGAGCCCGCCGGTGGACTCGGCGATGGCATCGCCGAACCAGCGGTAGAGCACGAAGAGGAAGCCGAGCACGCCGGCCAGCACGAACCATGGGCCGACGCTCACGCTGTTGACCCACAGGGCCATGCCCAGCAGGAAGAACAGCAGTGCCAGGCTGGCCGTGGCGGGATGCATGGATGGAGCCGGCACGAAATAGTACGGCGCCTCCTTGCCCGAAACCGAGTGACTTGCACTCATCTCAACTCTCCTTCGCGAATTCCACAAAACCGCACATGATTCGGAGACGGCCTTCCCGGCCATCCTTGTTCTTCTAGCCGACGACCGTCCTGACGATCAGCAGCAGCACTACCACAAACACCACCGCCATCACGACACCGGCGATGATGACGTAGATCGGATTGAGCTTGGCGGCATCGTTGCGGTAGTCCGCCCCGCGCCGCAAACCCGTGAAGGACCACAGCACCGCGCCCAGGGTCTGGAAGAAATTGAGCTTGCGGCCGGCGGCCGATTTCAGGTCGTCGCTCAACTCTTGCCTCCGGACCCGGCGGCGGGCCGCACGTCGGCCGACCGTCCGCCGACCTCGAAGAACGTATACGACAGCGTGATCGTATGCACATCCTTCGGCAGCTTGGGATCCACCACGAACACCACCGGGAACTGGCGCGTCTCGCGCGCTTTCAGGTCCTGCTGGGAAAAACAGAAGCACTCCAGCTTCTTGAAATACTGGCCGGCCACCATGGGCGCATAGCTGGGGATGGCCTGCCCCGCCATTTCGCGGTCCTGCTGGTTGGCGATCTCGTAGACGATGGTCGCCAGCTCGCCCGGATTGACGTCCATGGACGACTGCACCGGCCGGAACCGCCATGGACCGTGGATGTTCGCATCGAACACGATCTTGACGGTACGGCTGGTGTCGACCTGCGTATTGCGCGCGAAGGCGGCGGCATCGTCGTCGACCTTGGTCAGCACGTTGATGCCCGTCACCTCGCAAATGGCGCGGTACATGGGAACCAGCGCATAGCCGAAGCCGAACATCATCGCGATGATGACGGCCAGCTTGCCCAGCATCCGACGGTTGTCGGACGCGGGCTTGGCGGGTTGCCTGGGGTCGGGATGCGTCATGCGGGCACCTGCGACACGTATCGGGTCAGCCGAGGAAGACCTTGCGCAGGATCACCGCGAGGAAAAACGCGGCGACCAGAACTGCGAGTGCAAGGCCCGTGCGCCGGTTGCGGCGGCGCTGCTCGGACGTGACCATCTACTTGACCTGAGGCGGCGTTTCGAACGAATGGTACGGCGCCGGCGAAGGAAGGGTCCACTCCAGGCCGCCGTCCTCGGCGCCCCAGGGGTTGGCGGGAGCGGGCTCGCCATGGCCCCGGTAGGCCTTCAGCACGACGTACAGGAACAGCAGTTGCGACAGGCCGAACCAGAAGGCGCCGATGGTGGCGATCTGGTGGAAGTCGGTGAACTGGGCGGCGTAGTCCGCATAGCGGCGGGGCATGCCGGCCAGGCCCAGGAAGTGCATCGGGAAGAAGGTGACGTTGAACGAGATCAGCGACGACCAGAAGTGGATCTTGCCGAGCTTCTCGTCATACATCACGCCCGTCCACTTCGGCAGCCAGTAGTAGGTGCCGCCGAACAGCGCGAACAGCGAACCGGCCACCAGCACGTAGTGGAAGTGCGCCACCACGTAGTAGGTGTCCTGCACCTGGATGTCGATGGGCGCGACGGCCAGGATCAGGCCGGTGAAGCCGCCCATCGTGAACACGAAGATGAAGCCGATCGCGAACAGCATCGGCGTCTCGAAGGTCATCGAGCCGCGCCACATGGTGGCCAGCCAGTTGAAGATCTTCACGCCGGTGGGCACCGCGATCAGCATGGTCGCGTACATGAAGAACAGCTGGCCGGTGACGGGCATGCCGGTCGTGAACATGTGGTGGGCCCACACGATGAACGACAGGATGGCGATCGAGGCCGTGGCGTACACCATGGAGGCATAGCCGAACAGGCGCTTGCGGGCGAAAACCGGGACGATGGCCGACACGATGCCGAACGCCGGCAAGATCATGATGTAGACCTCGGGGTGCCCGAAGAACCAGAAGATGTGCTGGTACATGACCGGATCGCCGCCGCCGGCCGCGTTGAAGAACGAGGTGCCGAAATGGCGGTCGGTCAGCACCATGGTGATGGCGCCGGCCAGCACGGGCATCACGGCGATCAGCAGGTAGGCGGTGATGAGCCAGGTCCAGCAGAACAGCGGCATCTTCATCAGCGTCATGCCGGGCGCGCGCATGTTCAGGATGGTCACGATGATGTTGATCGCGCCCATGATGGACGAGGCGCCCATGATGTGCACGGCGAAGATCGCGAAGTCCATGCCGGGGCCCATCTGGACCGACAGCGGCGCGTACAGCGTCCAGCCCGCGGCGGTGGCGCCGCCCGGCACGAAGAACGAGACCGTCAGCAGGATGGCGGCGACGGGCAGCAGCCAGAAGCTGAAGTTGTTCATCCGCGCAAAGGCCATGTCCGAGGCGCCGATCTGCAGCGGGATCATCCAGTTCGCGAAGCCCACGAAGGCCGGCATGATCGCGCCGAACACCATGATCAGGCCGTGCATGGTGGTGAACTGGTTGAACAGCTCGGGCTGGAAGAACTGGATGCCCGGCTCGAACAGCTCGGTGCGCAGCAGCAGCGCCAGCAGTCCGCCTTCCATCAGCATCGTGAAGGAAAAGATCAGGTACATCGTACCGATATCTTTGTGGTTCGTGGCGAACAGCCAGCGCCGCCAGCCAGTCGGATGGCCGTGGGCGTGGTCGTCATGATCGTGCCCGTGGGCGTGATCGATCGCGGTGCTGCTCATGATGGCTCCTTGCTGCTCCGTACTGCTGTCTTCGCTATCGTGACGAAGGCGCTCAATATGTGAAAACTGAACCGGTACTGCAGGCCGCCCCCGCGGGGCGGCCGCTCGTCCTTAGCGGGCCGACTTCACATCGGCGGGCTGCACGACGGGATCCTGGCCCTTGCCCGCGTTGCTCCAGGCATTGCGGGTATAGGTGATGGCGGCGGCGATCTCGACGTCGGACAGGTGCGCGAACGAGGCCATGGCGGTGCCGGGACGGCCCTTCAGCACGGTTTCGATCTGCTTGTCCTTGGGGCCCAGTACGGTCGGGTCGGCATCCAGCGCGGGGAAGGTGCCCGGCACGCCCTTGCCGTTGGCCTGGTGACAGGCCACGCAATTGGACGCGAACACCTTTTCGCCGCGGGTCTTCAGTTCGTCGGCCGTCCAGGTCTTGTTGGGACCGTCGGCTTGCGCGGCCAGCTTGGCCTTCTGCTCCTCGACCCACTTACTATAGTCCTCCTGGGAGACGACCTTCACGACGATGGGCATGAAGGCGTGGTCCTTGCCGCACAGTTCCGCGCACTGGCCGCGGAATTCGCCGGTTTTCTCGGCGCGGAACCAGGTGTCGCGCACGAATCCGGGGATCGCGTCCTGCTTGACGCCGAAGGCCGGCACCATCCACGCGTGGATGACGTCGTTGGCGGTGGTGATGACGCGGACCTTCTTGTTGACCGGCACGACCAGGGGATTGTCGACCTCGATCAGGTAGTTGTCGCCCTTGGGTTCGGTACCGTTGCGCTGCTCCATCGGGGTGGACAGGTTGGACAGGAAGGAGATGCCCTCGCCTTCGCCGTTCAGGTAGTCGTAGCCCCATTTCCATTGGTAGCCGGTGGCCTTCACCGTCAGGTCGGCATTGGACGTGTCCTTCATCGCGACCACGGTCTTGGTGGCCGGCAGGGCCATGCCGATCACGATCAGGAACGGAATCACGGTCCAGGCGACTTCGACGCCTATGCTCTCGTGGAACGACGCGGGCTTGGCGCCGCGCGACTTCCGGTGCGCCCAGATGGAATAGAACATCACCGCGAACACCGCGATGAAGATGACCAAACAGATGGCCAGCATCATCCAGTGCAGCCACTCGATCTGCGCCGCGATGCTGGTGACGGGCTCGTGCAGATTGAGCTGATTGACTTTCGGGCCGCCCACGCTGTCGTTGACGGCAAATGCTGCGTTGCCGGCCAGCATGCTGACCATCAACGCCCCCAACGACCCACCCAACCACTTCTTCATGTCCGACCTCGAAGAACAGCGTTTAGTGTTATTCAGGCAGCCGACACCGTGCGCAGCTTGCGCGGGCCCCCACCGCCACAAAACTCCTTACCATGCGCCTTGGAAAATAATTATGTTGCTAGCGCATAGAATCGCAGGATTATACGGGGTGCCAGACAGGACCAGCAACCCGACCCGCTTCCGAGCAGGCTCAACGCACTCCGCCACGCCGTATGGACGAGACCGGAACGTGCGTCTCGCCTGGCGCCGAACGGTACGACGCGGCCCGCCACGCATGGCCGTAGGCGACCTCGGCCGTCAGGCGGATCAGGCCGTCCGGCCCTCGTCCCGCCTCGATGGCCTCGACCAGCCGGGCGCGCCATGCGCGCGTGGCCAGCCCCCGCTTGCGGCCCCGCGCGGGATTGCCGCCCAGGCGCCGCACGTCGTCGAGCAGGCTGTCGGCATGCCGGTAGGTGAAGGTGAGCACCTCCTGGTCCATCACCGGATCCGCGAAACCGTTCTCGATCAGCAGGTCGCCGAAGTCGTGCATGTCGACGAACTCTGGCGTGGCCGTGGCAAGGCCCGCCCGCGCCACGGCCTCGCGCAGCTCGCGGAACGTCGCCGGCCCCAGGCAGCTGAACATCGCCAGCCCGCCCACGCGCAGCAGGCGGCGCCATTCGGCCAGCACCGCGTGCGGCTCGGGATGCCAGTGCAGCGCCATGTTGGACCAGACCAGGTCCAGCGACTCGGGCGGCAGGCCCGTTCCGGCCATGTCGGCCTGGACGAACGCCGGCAGTTGCGGCGCGCCGCGGCCGGCCAGCTTCAGCGCGGAATGGCGCAGCCGGGCCCCCACCGACGAGGGCAGGTGCAGCCGGCGCGCATGGGCCAGCACCGCGGCGCTGAGATCCACGCCGGTATAGGCGGCCCCGGGATAGCGCGCCTGCAGGCGCTCCAGCGCCGCGCCGGCGCCGCAGCCCGCATCCAGCATGGCCTTGGGCGCCAGCCGGATGTATTCCAGGCGCTCGAACATGCGGGCGCCTATCTCGCCGTACAGGAACTGCGCCGCCTCCAGGTCGCCCCGGCGCCCGAACTGCAGCGCGACGTGCTCGCGCGCCAGCGGCAGCGACGGCAGGCGGTCTGGATGGGAGCTTTCTGTCATTGCAACACGCACGAAAATCCAAGGAATCCCTAAACTGCGGCGCAAAAGCGCCCGGGCGCACGGGCCGCGCCCACCCTCCATGATGCCACCGACAGATTTTTCATGCCCGGACCCTTTCCCATGCCGCGCTGGCGGCACCTGGCGGCGCGCCTGCGGGCGCTCGTGCCGTCCGACTGCCCGCTGTGCGCCGGCCGCAGCCGGGGCGGCATGCTGTGCGCCGCCTGCGAAGACGCCGTCTGCTGGACCGCCCGCACCTCGCCGGGGCTGGGCCTGCCGTGGCGCTGCGCCCGGTGCGCGCTGCCCCTGCCGGAGCACGACACCGCCTGCCCCGACTGCGCGGGCCAGGTTCCGGCGTTCACCCGCACCATCATCGCCTTCGACTATGCGCCGCCGGCCGACGCCCTGGTGCTGCAACTGAAGAACGGCCGCCGCTATGGCCGGGCCGACCTGCTGGGCAACCTCCTGGCCGAAGCGGTGCGCCACCAGGCTCGACCCCTGGAGCCCGGGACCGTATTGGTTCCCATTCCGTCGTCCTACGCCTCGCTGCGGCGGCGCGGCTTCAACCCCGCCGCCGAGATCGCCCGCGCCCTGGGCCGCGACCTGGCGCTGCCGGTGCGGCACGACCTGCTGCGCCGCAGCCGCGAACAGGCCAAGCAGAGCGGCCTGGGGCGCCTGGGCAGGCGCGAGGCGGTGCGGGGACTGTATGCTTGCGCTCCCCGGGCCGGCGGGCTGCGCATCGGCCTGGTGGACGACGTCATGACCACGGGCAGCACCCTGCATGCAGCGGCGGCCGCGCTGCGGATGGCCGGGGCCGCCTCGGTGGTCGCATTGGCCGTCGCGCGCACCCCAGGGCAATTCCCAGCCGGTTCGCGCGCAAGGCCACGGGCAGAATGTCGGGACTGAGGCAACAAACGATTTCGATCGATTTCAAACCCGGGCTTCTTGTCAACACATTGCGGCGCAACTGGAATACCTTAGAGGGCGCCGCGATCCGGGGCATTTTCCTCGCGGCGCGAATCAGGCAAGCCTTTTCTGGAACTCCATGGCCGATATTCCCCCTCAGCCCGAACGGGCTCCGTCTTCTTCCACGTCGAACGGCAAGAAAAAACTGCGCTGGCTCTGGCTGGCGGTCGTGGTCGCCCTGGCCGGCGGCGGATACTGGTGGTGGCATGCGCGCCAGCAGGCGGCGCCCGACGCGGGCAAGCCGGGGGCCGGCGCACCGCGCGGACCCGGCGGCCCGGGCGGCCCCGGCGGCTTCCAGGCGGCCACGCCGGTCCGGGTCTCGCCCGCCCGAGCCGAGGACATGAAGGTCTATCTGAAGGCGCTGGGCACGGTTACCGCATACAACACGGCCACCGTGCGCAGCAAGGTCGACGGCGAGCTGCAGAAGATCCTTTTCCAGGAAGGCCAGCTCGTCAAGGCCGGCGACCTGCTGGTGCAGATCGACCCGCGCCCCTACCAGGTGGCGCTGGCCCAGGCCCAGGGCACGCTGGAACAGAACCGCGCGCAGCTCGACAACGCGCGGCGCGACCTCGAACGCTACCAGACCCTGTACGCGCAGGATTCGATCGCGCGCCAGCAGGTGGATACCCAGGTGGCCCTGGTGCGCCAGTACGAAGGCACGCTCAAGACCAACCAGGCCGCGGTGGACAACGCCAAGCTGCAGCTGGACTACACCCGCGTGGTGGCCCCGATCTCCGGCCGCCTGGGCCTGCGCCAGGTCGACCTGGGCAACCTCGTGCGCAGCAGCGACACCAACGGCCTGGTCATCATCACCCAGACCCAGCCCATTTCCCTGCTGTTCACCATCGCCGAGGCCGACCTGCCCGACGTGCTGGCCCAGTTGCGCGCGGGCAAGACGCTGGCCGTCCAGGCCTACGACCGGGCCGACGTGCGCCACATCGCCGACGGCGTGCTGACCACGGTGGACAACCAGATCGACACGACCACCGGCACGGTCAAGCTCAAGGCCCGCTTCGAGAACAAGGACGAAAGCCTGTTCCCGAACCAGTTCGTCAACGCCCGGCTGCACGTGCGCACGCTGGCCGGCGCCACGGTCATTCCCGCGGGGGCGGTGCAGCGGGGCACGCCGGGCACCTTCGTCTACGTCGTCAACGACGACAACACCGTGTCGCTGCGCGTGATCAAGCTCGGCCCGAGCGATGGCGAGCGCGTGTCGGTGCAGGAGGGGCTCAAGCCCGGTGACCGCATCGTGGTCGAGGGCGTGGACCGCCTGCGCGACGGCGCCCAGGTCCAGGTCGTGACAGGCAGCGAGGCCGTTCCCGAGGCCGCCGGCTCGCAGTTGCAGCGCGGCGCCGGCCAGGGCGCGCGCCGCCGAGGCAACGGACGCGCCGCGCCATGAATCCGTCGCGGCTGTTCATCCTGCGCCCCATCGCCACGTCGCTGGCGATGGTGGCGATCCTGCTGTCGGGGCTGATCGCCTACAAGATGCTGCCGGTCTCGGCCCTGCCCGAGGTCGACTACCCCACCATCCAGGTGGTCACGCAATATCCCGGCGCCAGCCCCGACGTCATGACCTCGCTGGTGACGGCTCCGCTGGAGCGCCAGTTCGGCCAGATGCCGGGCCTGAACCAGATGTCGTCCATCAGTTCGGGCGGCGCCTCGGTCATCACCCTGAAGTTCAACCTCGACCTGCCGCTGGACGTGGCCGAGCAAGAGGTCCAGGCCGCCATCAACGCCGGCTCGAACCTGCTGCCCAACGACCTGCCCGCGCCGCCCATCTACAACAAGGTCAATCCCGCCGACACGCCGGTCCTGACGCTGGCGATCAGCTCGCCCACGCTGCCGCTCTACCAGGTGCGCGACCTGGTGGACACGCGCATGGCGCAGAAGATTTCGCAGGTATCGGGCGTGGGCCTGGTCAGCATCGCCGGCGGCCAACGCCCGGCCGTGCGCATCCGCGCGAATCCGCGCGCCCTGGCCTCGGTGGGGCTAAACCTCGGCAATATCCGCACCGCCATCACCGGCGCCAACGTCAACCAGCCCAAGGGCAACTTCGACGGTCCCACGCGCGCCACCACGCTCGACGCCAACGACCAGTTGAAGACCATCGAGCAGTACCGCGACCTGATCATCGCCTACGCCAACAACGCGCCGGTGCGGCTGTCGGACGTGGCCGAGATCGAGCGCGACGCCGAGAACACCCGCCAGGCCGCCTGGGCCGGCGGCCAGCCCGCCATCCTGCTGAACGTGCAGCGCCAACCCGGGGCCAACGTGATCCAGGTGGTGGACAACATCCGCAAGCTGCTGCCCGACCTGCAGGCGGCCCTACCCAGCACGCTGGACGTGGCCGTGCTGTCGGACCGCACCGAATCCATCCGCTCGTCCGTGAAGGACGTGCAGTTCGAGCTGATGCTGGCGGTCGCGCTGGTGGTCATGGTCACCTTCGTGTTCCTGCGCAACCTCACGGCCACCATCATCCCGAGCGTGGTCGTGCCGTTGTCGCTGATCGGCACCTTCGGCGTCATGTACCTGGCCGGTTTCAGCATCAACAACCTCACGCTGATGGCGCTGACCATAGCCACCGGCTTCGTGGTGGACGACGCCATCGTCATGATCGAGAACATCGCCCGCTATCTGGAGCAGGGCGAGACGCCGGTGCAGGCGGCCCTGAAGGGCGCGGCGCAGATCGGCTTCACGCTGATCTCGCTCACGTTCTCGCTGATCGCCGTGCTGATCCCGCTGCTGTTCATGGGCGACGTGATCGGCCGGCTGTTCCGCGAGTTCGCCATCACGCTGGCGGTCTCCATCCTGATCTCGCTGGTGGTCTCGCTCAGCCTGACTCCCATGATGTGCTCGAAGTACCTGCGGCACATACCCGACGAGGAACAGGGCCGGTTCTACCGCAAGAGCGGCGAATGGTTCGACCGCATCATCGCCGGCTACGACCGCATGCTGCGCTGGGTGCTGTCGCACCAGCCGCTGACGCTGCTGGTCGCGCTGGGCACGCTGCTGCTGACGGTGCTGCTGTACGCCGTCATCCCCAAGGGCTTCTTTCCCCAGCAGGACACGGGCGTCATCCAGGCCATCAGCGAAAGCTCGCCGTCGGTATCCTTCGCCGCCATGGCGCGGCGCCAGCAGGCCGCGGCCGACATCATCCTGCGCGACCCCGACGTGGCCAGCCTGTCGTCCTTCATCGGCGTGGACGGCACCAACGCCACGCTCAACACCGGCCGCCTGCAGATCAACCTGAAGCCCCATGCCGAACGCAGCGCGTCGGCGGCGCAGGTGATCGCCCGCCTGCAGCCGCAACTGGACAAGCTCGAGGACCTGCGGCTGTACATGCAACCGGTGCAGGACCTGACCATCGAGGACAGCGTCAGCCGCACCCAGTACCAGTTCACGCTGCAGGACCCCGACCTGGACACCCTGGGCACCTGGACCCGCAAGCTGGTCGACCGGCTCAGGCAGTTGCCGCAGCTGGCCGACGTCACCCACGACCTGCAAGACCGCGGCCTGCAGACCTACGTCGAGATCGACCGCAATGCCGCCTCGCGGCTGGGCGTGACCGCGGCCGACATCAACAACGCGCTGTACGACGCGCTGGGCCAGCGGCTGATATCGACCATCTTCACCCAGGCCAACCAGTACCGCGTGGTGCTGGAAGCGGCGCCGCAGTTCCGCCAGGACCCGTCGTCGCTGTCACAGATCTACGTGGCGACCGCCGACGGCAAGCAGGTGCCGCTGACCAACATCGTGCAGGTATCCGAACGGACGACGGCGCTGTCGATCAGCCACCTGGGCCAGTTCCCCTCGGCCACGGTCTCGTTCAACCTGGCCCATGGCGCCTCGCTCAGCGGCGCGGTGGACGCCATCCTGCAGGCCGAGCACGAGATCGGCATGCCGCTCGGCATCCAGACCAGCTTCCAGGGCGCGGCCCAGGCCTTCCAGGCCTCGCTGAACAGCACGCTGCTGCTGATCCTGGCGGCCATCGCCACGATGTACATTGTGCTGGGCGTGCTGTACGAAAGCTACATCCACCCCATCACCATCCTGTCCACCCTGCCTTCGGCCGGGGTGGGCGCGCTGCTGGCGCTGATGATCGCGGGCAGCGATCTCGACATGATCGGCATCATCGGGATCATCCTGTTGATCGGCATCGTGAAGAAGAATGCCATCATGATGATCGATTTCGCGCTCGAGGCCGAGCGCAAGCAGGGCATGGCGCCGCGCGACGCCATCCACCAGGCCGCGCTGCTGCGCTTCCGGCCCATCCTGATGACGACCTGCGCCGCGCTGTTCGGCGCCGTGCCGCTGATGCTCAGTACCGGTAGCGGCGCCGAGCTGCGCCAGCCGCTGGGCATCGTGATGGTGGGCGGCCTGCTGTTCAGCCAGTTGCTGACGCTGTTCACGACGCCGGTCATCTACCTGATGTTCGACCGCCTGGGCCACGCGATGAACCGCAGGCGCGAACGGCGCACGGCCTCGCTGGGCCAGCCGGGCGGCACGCCATGAACATCTCCGCGCCGTTCATCATGCGGCCGGTGGCCACGGTGCTGCTGGCCATCGCCGTGGTGCTGGCCGGCGCCCTGGCCTTCGTCAAGCTGCCGGTCGCGCCCTTGCCGCAAGTGGACTTCCCCACGATATCGGTGCGCGCCAGCCTGCCCGGCGCCAGCCCCGAGACCATGGCCTCCAGCGTCGCCACGCCCCTGGAGCGCGCGCTGGGCAGCATCGCCGGGATCAGCGAGATGACCTCGCGCAGCACCCAGGGCTCGGCCAGCATCACGCTGCAATTCGACCTGAGCCGCGACATCGACGGCGCTGCGCGCGACGTGCAGGGCGCCATCAACGCGGCGCGCACCATGCTGCCCAGCGCGCTGCGCAGCAATCCGACCTACACCAAGCGCAACCCTGCCTCGGCGCCCATCATGGTGCTGGCGCTGACCTCGCCCACGCTGGACCAGGGCCAGCTCTACGACGTGGGCTCGACCATCCTGGCGCAGCGCATCGCGCAGATCAAGGGTGTCAGCGACGTCCAGGTGGGCGGCAGTTCGCTTCCCGCGGTGCGGGTGGAACTGAACCCCACCGCGCTCAACCAGTACGGCATCGCGCTGGACGAAGTGCGCACCGCGCTGAACAACGCCAACGCGCGCGGCCCGAAAGGCGTGCTCGAGAACGACGAGACGAGCTGGCAGGTCGCCACCAACGACCAGTTGCGCAAGGCGCGCGAGTATCGCGGGCTGATCGTGGCCTACCGCAACGGCTCGCCCGTGATGCTGAGCGACGTGGCGCGCGTCGAGGATTCGGTGGAAGACCTCTTCAACATGGGCTTCCTGAACAACAGCCCGGCCATCCTGCTGGTGGTGGGGCGCCAGGCCGACGCCAACATCATCGAGACGGTGGACCGCATCCGCGAAGCGCTGCCGCAGATGCGGGCGCTGCTGCCGGGCGACGTGGCGCTGACCGTGGCGCAGGACCGCACGCCCAGCATCCGCGCCTCGCTGGCCGAGGCCGAGCACACGCTCATCATCGCCGTCATCCTGGTCATCCTGGTGGTGCTGCTGTTCCTGCGCAACGTCCGCGCCGCCATCATCCCCAGCGTGGCGGTGCCGGTCTCGCTCATCGCCACCTTCGCCGTGATGTACCTGTGCGGCTACTCGCTCAACACCATGTCGCTGATGGCACTGATCGTCGCCACCGGCTTCGTGGTGGACGACGCCATCGTCGTGCTGGAGAACATCTCGCGGCACCTGGAGGCCGGCATGTCGCCGCTGCGGGCGGCCCTCGTGGGCTCGCGCGAGGTCGGCTTCACGGTGCTGTCGATGAGCCTGTCGCTGATCGCGGTATTCATCCCCATCCTGCTGATGGGCGACATCGTCGGCCGGCTGTTCCGCGAATTCTCGGTCACGCTGTCCGCCGCCATCCTGATGTCGCTGATCGTGTCCGTCACCCTGACGCCCATGATGTGCGCCCGCATGCTGCGCCCGGTGCGCGAGCAGCGGCCCCCGGGGCGGATCTCCCGCCTGATGGAAGCCGGCTTCGCCGGCATGACGCGGGGCTACGGCCGGGCGCTGCACTGGGTGCTGCGCCATTCGCTGCTGACCCTGATCGTGCTGGGCGTGGTAATCGGGCTCAATGTCTACCTGTACGTCAAGGTGCCCAAGGGCTTCTTCCCCCAGCAGGACACGGGCCAGCTGATGGGCTTCATCCGCGCCGACCAGGGCACGTCCTTCCAGGCCATGCGTCCCAAGCTGGAATACTTCCGCAAGGTGGTGCTGGCCGATCCGGCGGTCGAGAGCATGGTCGGCTACAGCGGCGGACGCGGCGGCAGCAACACCAGCTTCATGATGATCCAGCTCAAGCCGCTGGCCGAGCGCAAGGTATCGGTGGACGAGGTGATGAACCGGCTGCGGGGCAGGCTGGGCAACGTGCCCGGCGCGCGCATGTTCCTGATGCCCAACCAGGACATACGCATCGGGGCCCGCATGTCCAACTCCAGCTATCAGTATTCGCTGAAGGCCTCGGAGCTGTCGGCGCTGCGCACCTGGATGCCGCGCGTGACGCGCGCGCTGGCCGCGCTGCCCGAGCTGGCCGACGTCGACGTGGACGTCGAGGACAAGGGGCGGCAGATCTCGCTGGAGATCGACCGCGAGACCGCGACGCGGCTGGGGGTGAACATGTCGATGATCGCCGCGGTGCTGAACAACTCGTTCAGCCAGCGGCAGGTCTCGGTCATCTACAACCCGCTCAACCAGTACCGGGTGGTCATGGAGGTGGACCAGCGCTTCGCGCAGAACGCGGACGCGCTGCAGCAGGTCACCGTCGTCACCTCGACCGGCGCGCGGGTGCCGCTGTCGGCCTTCGCGAAGTGGCGCACCACGAACGCGCCGCTGAGCGTCTCGCACGAGAGCCAGTTCGCCGCCGACACCGTCTCCTTCAACCTGGCCCCGGGCGTATCGCTGGAACAGGCCACGCGCGCGGTCAACGAGGCAGTCGCCCGCATCAGTCTGCCCACCACCGAGATCCAGGCGGGCTTCGCCGGCAGCGCCAAGGCGCTGCAATCGTCGCTGAGCGCCCAGCCCTGGCTGATCCTGGCCGCGCTGGTCACCATGTACCTGGTGCTGGGCATGCTGTACGAAAGCTACATCCATCCGCTGACCATCCTGTCCACCCTGCCCTCGGCCGGGCTGGGGGCCCTGCTGGCGCTGATGATGCTGGGCCGGGAGTTCTCGCTGATCGCCCTGATCGGGGTGTTCCTGCTGATCGGCATCGTCAAGAAGAACGCCATCATGATGGTGGACTTCGCGCTGGATGCGGAGCGGCGGCGCGGGCTGAGTTCGCGCGAGGCCATCCACGAAGCCTGCCTGATGCGCTTTCGTCCCATCCTGATGACCACCATGGCGGCCATCCTGGGCGCCGTACCGCTGGTGATCAGCACGGGCGCCGGCGCCGAGCTGCGCCAGCCGCTGGGCATCACCATCGTCGGCGGGCTGGTCGTCAGCCAGTTGCTGACGCTGTTCACCACCCCGGTGGTCTACCTGTATCTCGACCGCCTGCACTGGCGGGCGCAACGGCGCTGGGGCCGGCCGCGATCGGCGGGCCTTGCGCTACCCGGAGACAATCTATGACCAAGACGTGGCCCGCCGTGGCGGGCACGCCCCGCCCTTCGCCGCTTTCCGATGACCGCCCGCCGCGGACCGGCGGCGCGCGCCTGGCCGTCTGCGCCGCGCTGGCCGCCCTGCTGGCCGGATGCGCCATGGGGCCCGATTACGTGCGGCCGACCGTGAACAGCGGCGTCCAGTTCAAGGAAGCCGCCGGCTGGAAGGCCGCCGAGCCTCGCGACGACGTCCGCCGCGGCCCGTGGTGGGAGGTCTTCGGCGACCCCGAGCTGTCGCGCCTGATGGCGCAGGTCGAGACCGCCAACCAGACCATCGCCCAGGCCGAGGCGCAGTACCGGCAGGCGCTGGCCACCGTGCAGGCCACGCGCGCCGGGCAGTTCCCCACGCTGAGCGGCAGCGCCTCGGCCACGCGCAGCGGTACCGGCACCAGCAGCAGCACCACCACCAACAGCAGCGGCGTCGTCATCAGCCAGGGCGGCTCGCAAAGCATCCGCAACCAATACAGCATGAGCGCCACGGCCAGCTGGGAAGCCGACCTGTGGGGCCGCATCCGCCGCAGCATCGAGGCCGACACCGCCAGCGCCCAGGCCAGCGCGGCCAACCTGGCCAATGCCCACCTGAGCGCACAGGCCGAACTGGCGCGCAATTACTTCCAGTTGCGGATCATGGACGAGCAACAGCGCCTGCTGGAAACCACCATCAAGGTCTATGAACGCTCGCTGCGCCTGAACGAGAACCGCTATGCGGTGGGCGTCTCGGCCAAGGCCGAGATCGCCCAGGCGCGCACCCAGCTGGAATCGACGCGGGCCCAGGCCGTGGACCTGCGCTGGCAGCGCGCCCAGCTCGAGCACGCCATCGCCATCCTGGCCGGCCAGCCGCCGTCCGAGTTCAGCCTGGCGCCCACGGAATTCCGGGCCATGCTGCCCGCCATCCCGGTGGGCCTGCCCTCGGAGCTGCTGGAACGCCGGCCCGACATCGCCGCGGCCGAACGCCAGGTCCAGGCGGCCAATGCCCGCATCGGCGTCGCCAAGGCGGCCTACTTCCCGTCGTTGACGCTGTCGGCCTCGCTGGGTTATCGCAGTTCGCAGTTCTCGGACTGGCTGACCGCGCCGGCGCGCTTCTGGTCTCTTGGCCCTTCGCTGGCCGCGCCGCTGTTCGACGCCGGCCTGCGCCGCGCGCAGACCCGCCAGGCCGAAGCCACTTACGACCAGCAGGTGGCCGCCTACCGGCAGACTGTGCTGTCCGCGCTGGGTGAGGTGGAGAACTATCTGTCGCAACTGCGCGTGATGGAGGAAGAGCAGGCCGTGCAACAGCGTGCCCTGGATGCGGCGCGCGAATCGCTGCGGCTCACCACCAACCAGTTCGAGTCCGGCCTGATCGACTACCTGAGCGTGGTCACGGTGCAGACCTCGGCGCTCAGCAACGAACGCACCGCGCTGTCATTGCTGGGCAATCGCCTGACCGCCAGCGTGAACCTGATCGCAGCGCTGGGCGGCGGCTGGCACGCCGACGCCCTGGCTTCGAAGCAGGACGGCGCCAAGGCCGATACGGCCACGCAATGACGGACGGCCACACCATCGGGCGCTGCGGCCCCGCCGACGTCGCCGATTGGGCCACCCTGCGCGACGCCCTCTGGCCCGGCGAAGGCACGATGGCCAAGACCGAGCAGGTGCGCGGCATCCTGGACGGCCCACCCGACGCCGAGGCGGCCTGGATCGCGCGCGACGCCGCCGGCCGGGCTATCGGCCTGGCCGAGGCGTCGCTGCGGCGGGACTACGTGAACGGCTGCGAGACCTCGCCCGTGGGTTTCCTGGAAGGCATTTACGTGGACCCGGCCGCGCGACGCCAGGGTGTCGCGCGGCGCCTGTGCGCGGCGGCCGAGGCCTGGGCGCGGTCGCTGGGCTGCACCGAGTTCGCCTCGGACGCGGCCGCCGACGCCGTTGGCTCGCAGCACATGCACCGGGCCCTGGGCTTCGAGGAAACCGAGAGGGTCGTGTACTTCCGCAAGGCCTTGGCCGAACGCGGCTAGACGCCGCCCGCCCGTCAGACGTCCACGACGGGAACAAAGCCGCCGAATATCATGCGCTTGCCGTCGAAAGGCATGGTTTCGCCCATGCTCTTCATGCGTGGGTCGGACATCATCTTCTGGTTGGCGGCATCCCGTACTTCCTTGGACGGATACTCGAACCAGCTGAAGACGACCACTTCGTCTTCCTTGGCCTGCACGGCCCGGCGGAAATCGGTCAGCTTGCCGTCGGGCACGTCGTCGCCCCAGCACTCGACCATGCGCGTGACGCCGAATTCCTTGAACAGCGGCGCCGCGTCGGCGGCGTGCTTGATGTACTGCTCCTTGTTGGCGGCCGGCACGGCCACGAGGAAACCCTCCACGTATTTCATCGCCATCGTCGATCTCCTTTGCGGGTGTGGCGGTCCGCCCCGCGGCGAACCGGTCTTCGTTGGCGATCATGCCTCGCCAATTTGACATTTATGTTGATATCAACATAATAGCCTCATCATGTCAAAGAAAATTCCGTTCGACACCACGCAGGAAGTGCGCGACACCTGCCTGTGCCTGCACGTGCAGCGCGCGGCGCGGGCGCTGGCCAAGCGCTTCGACGATGCCCTGCGGCCGGCGGGCCTGACCAATGGGCAATTCTCGCTGCTGATGTCGCTGAACCGGCCCGAGCCTCCCCCCATGGCGCCCGTGGCCCAATTGCTGGCCATGGACAGGACGACACTGACCGCCGCCCTGAAGCCGCTGGAGCGCGAGGGACTGGTGCGGGTGGACGTGGACCCCGGCGACCGCCGCAGCCGCCTGCTGGTCCTGACCGAAAAGGGACATGCGGCCCTGGCGCGGGCACTGCCCATCTGGCGCGCCACCCATGCTGGAATCGACGCCGACCTGGGCGAGCACCCGGCCGCCGCGCTGCGGGCGGGCCTGGCGGCGCTGTCCTGATACGGGACAAGGCGCGCAACCGCCTTTTGCGTAACATAGCGCGCATCCCTTTCTCTTTCCCATCCCATGCCCAGCAAGCGCGACACCGCCACGCCCCTTTCGTCCCCTGCCGATACCGCGCCCGCCAGGGCCGCCTCCCGCCGCAGCAAGGTGCAGTCGGCCGGCACCGGCATGGCGGTGCTCAAGACCCTGGCCGCCATGGGGGGCGCCGCGCCGCTGACCGCGCTGGCGGGCCGGCTGGGGGAAAGCCCGGCCAAGGTCCACCGCTACCTGGCCAGCCTGGTCGAGGCCGGGTTCGTCATCCAGGACCCGGCCACCTCGCGTTACGTGCTGGGCCCCGAATCGCTGGCCATCGGGCTGGCCGCCATGCGGCAGTCGGACGCCCTGACGCTGGCCGCCGCCGAACTGGCGCGGCTGGGCGAATCGCACAACCTGTCCTGCTTCGTCTCGGTGCTGGGCAACGCCGGCCCGACCATCGTCCGCTGGAGCGAGCCGGTCCAGCCGGTGGCGGTGAATGTGCGTGTCGGCTCGGTCATGCCGGTGCTGTGGTCGGCCACCGGGCGGGCCTTCGGCGCCTTTGCGCGGTCGGCGGTGCTCGACGCGCTGGTCGCGGGCGAACTGGCCGGCGCCACGCCCGAGCACCGCCGCCAGGTTCCCGACCGCGAGGCCGCCGACCGCCTGTTCGCCGCCGTCCGCGCCATGGGCTGCGCCCCCGTGCGCGACGTGATGCTGAACGGCATCAGCGCGGTGGCGGCCCCCGTGTTCAACGCCGACGGTGCCGTCACCGTGGTCATCACGGCGCTGGGCCCGACCGGCGCCTTCGATCCGGAACCGGGCGGGGAGGTCGCCCGGTGGGTCCGCGAAGCGGCCGACGCCGTCAGCAAGCGGCTGGGCTACGGTATCTAGGTGTAATCGGCAGTTCTCTTTTTACGCATTGCGTACAATAATTACGCAAATTGATCCCCTTCCCGGGATCCGGCAACAGGAGACATGCCATGGCCGCACCCTCGACCCGGGCCGCAGGCTGCCCGATCCACCATGATGCCGCGCCCGCCGGCGTCGGCCTCACCGGCTGCCCCGTCAGCGCGCGCGCGGCCGAGTTCGACCCCTTCGAGGACGGCTACCAGCAGGATCCGCCCGAGTACGTACGCTGGGCGCGCGAGCAGGAACCCATTTTCTACAGTCCCCGGCTGGGCTACTGGGTGGTCACGCGCTACGAGGCCATCAAGGCCATCTTCCGCGACAACATCACCTTCAGCCCCTCGATCGCGCTGGAGAAGATCACCCCCACCGGCCCCGAGGCCAACGCGGTGCTCGAACAGTACGGCTATGCGATGAACCGCACGCTGGTCAACGAGGACGAACCGGCGCACATGCCGCGCCGGCGCATCCTGATGGAGCCCTTCACGCCCGAGCACCTGAAGCACCACGAGCCCATGGTGCGGCGGCTGGCGCGCGAGTACGTGGACCGTTTCATCGACGACGGACGCGCCGACCTGGTCGACCAGATGCTGTGGGAAGTGCCGCTGACCGTGGCGCTGCATTTCCTGGGCGTGCCCGAGGAAGACATGGACACGCTGCGGCGGTATTCCATCGCGCACACGGTCAACACCTGGGGCCGGCCCAAGCCCGAGGAGCAGGTGGCGGTGGCCCACGCCGTCGGCAACTTCTGGCAATACGCCGGCAAGGTGCTGGAAAAGATGCGCCAGGCGCCGGACCAGCCCGGCTGGATGCGCTACGGCATCCGCAAGCAGAAAGAGCACCCCGACGTGGTGACCGACTCCTATCTGCATTCGATGATGATGGCCGGCATCGTCGCCGCCCACGAAACCACCGCCAACGCCACGGCCAACGCGATCAAGCTGCTGCTGCAGCACCCCGACGCCTGGCGCGAGATCTGCGAGGATCCCGGCCTGATCCCCAGCGCGGTCGAGGAATGCCTGCGCCACAACGGCTCGGTCGCGGCCTGGCGCCGCCTGGTCACCCGCGACACGCGCATCGAGGGCATGGACGTCCCGGCCGGCTCGAAGCTGCTGATCGTGACCTCGTCGGCCAACCACGACGAGCGCCACTTCGCCGACGCCGACTTCTTCGACATCCGCCGCGAGAACGCCAGCGACCACCTGACCTTCGGCTACGGCTCGCACCAGTGCATGGGCAAGAACCTCGCGCGCATGGAGATGCAGATATTCCTGCAGGAACTCACGCGCCGGCTGCCCCACATGCGGCTGGCCGACCAGCGCTTCACCTATGTGCCCAACACCTCGTTCCGGGGGCCGGAGCACCTGTGGGTGGAGTGGGATCCGGCACAGAACCCCGAGCGGCGGAATGCCGCTCTGCTGCGGGTCCAGGCGCCGGTGCGCATAGGCGAGCCCTCGCGCCACGCGATCGCGCGCAGCGTGGTGGTGGAAAGCGCCACGCCCGTGGCCGACGGTGTCCTCAAGCTGCGCCTGGTCTCGCCCGACGGCCGCGCGCTGCCGCGCTGGACGCCCGGTTCGCACATCGACGTCGAATGCGGCGAACCCGGACGCTCGCGCCAGTACTCGCTGTGCGGAGACCCCGCCGACGCGGCGGCGCTGGAGATCGCCGTGCTGCACGAACCCGGGGGACGCGGCGGATCGTCCTGGATACACGGCAATGTGCGCGTGGGCGACAAGCTGCGCATACGCGGCCCGCGCAACCACTTCCGCATGGACGAGACGGCCCGCAAGCTGGTCCTGGTCGCCGGCGGCATCGGCATCACGCCCATCGCCGCCATGGCCCGGCGCGCCCGCGAACTGGGCATGGACTACGAACTGCACTACAGCGGCCGCAGTCGCGCCGGCATGGCCTTCCTGGACGAACTGGCCGCCCTGCATGGCGAGCGCCTGCACGTGTACGTCTCGGAAGAAGGCCGGCGCAACGACCTGGCCGCGCTGTTGGGCCAGCCCCGGGAAGGCTGGAAGATCTGCGCCTGCGGCCCCAAGCGCATGCTCCAAGCCCTGGAAGCGCACTGCGCGGCCTGGCCCGACGACGCGCTGCGCATCGAGC
Source organism: Pigmentiphaga sp. GD03639 (assembly GCF_029845405.1). Lineage (NCBI taxonomy): Bacteria > Pseudomonadati > Pseudomonadota > Betaproteobacteria > Burkholderiales > Alcaligenaceae > Pigmentiphaga > Pigmentiphaga sp. GD03639. The sequence goes on along the minus strand of NZ_JAOCLR010000006.1, from coordinate 149,075 downwards.
ATTTCGAGTCCAACCTCGCCCAGCTCGACCCGGCCAGGGAGCACGCCTTCGAGGTCGAGCTGAAGGACTCGGGCATCACCGTGACGGTCCCGGCCGACCGCACCGTGCTGGCTTCGCTGCGCGCGGCCAACATCGACGTGCCCAGCGACTGCGAGGAAGGCCTGTGCGGATCGTGCGAGGTGCGCGTGCTGGCCGGCCAGGTCGACCATCGCGACATGGTGCTGACCAAGGCCGAACGCGACGCGAACGACAGGATGATGACCTGCTGTTCGCGGGCGCGTGGCGGCAAGCTGGTGCTGGAGCTGTAGCGCGCCTGGGGGAGCCGGATGCGGTACCATCGGCGCAACCCAGTCCCGCTCCACTGCGCACCGTGTTCCACGTCGTCCTCGTCCACCCGGAAATCCCTCCCAACACCGGCAACGCCATCCGCCTGGCCGCCAATACCGGCGTGCAGCTGCACCTGGTGCGCCCGCTGGGCTTCGAGCTCGAGGACGCCAAGCTGCGGCGCGCGGGGCTGGACTATCACGAATGGGCCCAGGTCCAGGTGCACGACGACTTCGCCGCCGCCATCGCCGCCACCGGCGCGGCGGCGGACCGCGTGTTCGCCTTCACGACGCGCGGCTCCCGGCTGTTCGGCGCGGTCCGTTTCCAGCCCGGCGACGCCTTCGTGTTCGGCAGCGAGACGGCGGGACTGCCCGCCGCCATCCGCGACGGCTTTCCGGAGACCCAGCGGCTGCGCCTGCCGATGCGACCGGGCCAGCGCAGCCTGAACCTGTCCAACTCCGTCGCGGTGGCGGTGTTCGAGGCCTGGCGGCAGTCGGGCTACGAAGGCGGCCTGTAAGATACGGATACGAAAAGGAGGAACGCGATGCCCATTCTGACCACCCACGTCGGCAGTCTTCCCCGCGGCGACGAACTGGCGCAATTGCTGCTTGCGCGCGACCATGGCCAGGAAGTCGATCTCGACCAGTTCGAGCGGACCGTGCAAGCGGCCATCGACGGCGCGGTGCAGAAACAGGTCCAGGCCGGCGTCGACATCATGAGCGACGGCGAACTCGGCAAGGTCGGTTATGCCACCTACATCACCGAACGGCTGGAAGGCTTCGGCGGCCACATCGACCGGCAGCCCGCCAAGGACCTGGCCGACTTTCCCGAACTGCGCAAGAAACTTGCCGCCATCATGGGCTCCCAGGAGTTCGTGCGCGCCGCCTGCGTCGGTCCGGTGAAGCTGCGCACCATGGAGCCCTGCCACGCCGACATCCGCCGCTTCAAGTCCGCCGTCGAGCGCCACGGCCAGGGCCGTCGGGCCTTCATGAACGCGGCCTCGCCGGGGCTGGTGACCGCGTTCCAGCCCAACAAGCACTATCCGACGCACGAGGCCTACCTGGCGGACCTGGTCGAGGCCATGCGCCCCGAATACGAGGCCATCGTGGCGGCGGGCTTCGACCTGCAACTGGACTGCCCGGACCTGGCCATGGCCGCCCACACCGGCTACCAGAACCTGAGCGAGGCCGAGTTCATCAAGCGGGCATGGCAGAACGTCGAGGCCCTGAACGCCGCCACTAGCAACATCCCGCCCGAGAAGCTGCGCATGCACATCTGCTGGGGCAACTACGAAGGCCCCCACCACTGCGACATCGCGCTGGAAAAGGTCATCGACCTGATCCTGGCGGCCCGGCCGGCCACCATCCTGTTCGAAGCCGCCAACCCGCGCCATGAACACGAATGGGAAATCTGGCGCGCGGCCCGGCCCGAGAACAAGATCCTGGCCCCCGGGCTGATCGACAGCTGCTCGAACTACGTCGAGCATCCGGAACTGATCCGCCAGCGGCTGGAGCGCTACGTCTCGTTCATGGGCGAAGACCGGGTGGTGGCCAGTACCGATTGCGGCTTCGGCACCTTCGCGAACTACGGCAAGATCGATCCGGCCGTGACCTGGATGAAGCTGTCGGCGCTGCGCGACGGCGCCGACCGGGCCAGCGCCGCCCGATAGGCGGACACGGAAGGAGCGGCCCGGGCAGGCGGGCCGCCTACCACTGCACCGACACGTACTTGGTCTCCATGTATTCCTGCATACCCTCCCAGCTGCCCTCCCGGCCCAGCCCGCTCTGCTTGACCCCGCCGAACGGCGCCGCCGGATCCGACACCAGCCCCCGGTTCAGCGCCACCATGCCGAACTCCAGCCGCTCCGCCAGCTTCAAGCCCTTGGCCAGGTCGCGCGTGTAGAGGTACGCGGCCAGGCCGTATTCCGTGCCGTTGGCCAGTTCCACCATCTCGTCCTCGGACGCCACGCGCACGATGGGCGCGACGGGGCCGAAGATCTCCTCGCTCAGCACGCGGCTGTCGGCGGGAACGTCGCCCAGGACGGTGGGCGGATAGAAGTAGCCCGGACCGGGCAGCCTTTCCCCACCGCACAATACTTTTGCTCCACGCGACACGGCGTCCTGGACCAATTCCTCCACCTTGTCGCGGGTCGCGGCGTCGATCAGGCTGCCAACCTGGTTGGCCTCGTCCAGGCCATGGCCGATCTTCTGTTCGCGCATGCGCTGCGCGAAGGCCCGGACGAAGGCGTCGTAGACCCCCGCTCCGACATAGAAGCGGTTGGCCGCCGTGCAGGCCTCGCCCATGTTGCGCATCTTGGCGATCATCGCACCGTCGACCGCGGCCTCCACATCGGCGTCGTCCAGCACCAGGAAAGGGGCGTTGCCGCCCAGTTCCATCGGCGTCTTCAGGACCTGGTCGGCGGCTGCCTTCAGCAGGATGCGTCCCACCTCGGTCGAACCGGTGAAGGACACCAGCCGCACGCGCGGGTCGTGCAGCCAGAGGTCCACCAACGGGCCCGAGCGCGACGTCGGCACGATGTTGACCACGCCGTCCGGCACGCCCGCCTCGGCCAGGATGCCGGCCAGCGCCAGCATGCTGAGCGGCGTCAGCGAGGCCGGCTTGACCAGCACCGTGCAGCCGGCCGCCAGCGCGGGAGCGATCTTGCGCGCCCCCATGGCCGAGGGAAAGTTCCATGGCGTGACCAGCGCGACGACGCCTATGGGCTGATGCTGGACCAGGATCCGGTAACCGCCGGCCGGCGCCTGGCTGACCGATCCCAGGTTGCGGCAGGCCTCTTCCGAATACCAGCGGAAGAACTCGGCGGCATAGCGGATCTCGGCCCGGCTGTCGGCCAGCGGCTTGCCGTTCTCCAGCGTGATGATGCGCGCCAGTTCCTCCAGCCGTTCCAGCATCAGCAGGTGGACCTTGCGCAGCACTTCGGCCCGGGTGCGCGGCGGTGTGTCGCGCCACGCGGGCAAGGCCGCCGCGGCGGCGTCGACGGCCGCGCGCGCGTCGTCCAGGCCGGCGTCGGCCACCTGGGCGACCGACTCGCCCGTGGCCGGGTCCGACACCGTGAACGAACGTGGCTGGGAAGGCCGCGCCCAGTTGCCGTCTATGTAGAGACCGGTGGGCAGATTGGCGATGGATAGCATAGGGATCTCGCGCATGGCGTCAGGCGGCGGTATCCATGGGATGACGGCCGACGAAGAAATCGCCGTTGGGCGAGTCGGTGGGCGTCAGGCCCGATTTGACCAGCGCCTGCCGCAGGCTGTTCATCGTGTTCTCGTTGATGCGCATGGTCGGCTGGCGCACCGGGCCGCCGTTGAAGCCATTGAGCCAACCCTCGAACTTCCACAGCATGCGGTTCAGGAACTGGGTCTGCGAGGAATACGAATTGGCCGCGGCCCGCGCCTTGCGCGCCGGCGTCAGCTGCCAGTAGAGCTTCGTGGCCTCGTCGTATTTCTTCTCCTGGATCAGGTTGAAGATGCGCGGGATCATGCCGCCGTAGTACTCGGTGTCGCTGGTGCCGATGAACTGGATGGGCACGAGCTGGGCCAGCGCCAGTGCGTACTGTTCGAGCGGCATGGTCACGACCACGTCCTTGCTGAACAGGCGATAGGCCTCGACCCAGCCCATGATGCTGGGCATGCCGCCCTCGGCCTTCAGCGCGGCGATGTTCGGGCAGTCGTCCAGCAGGCGCCGGATCAGCGGCGCCTCGAGGTCGGACGGGTGGACGCGCTCGAAGCCCCAGTGGGGCACCTGGAACAGCATCACGCCCAGGTCCGTCGCGTCGCAGAAGGCCTTGGTGTAGTCGTAGATGTCCTGCGAGGTGCGGGCGTAGAAGTTGGCCGGATAGGACAGCAGGATCAGCTCGGCGCCGTTGCGCTCGGCAATCTTCGCCGCCTCGATGTTCTCTTCCAGCGTGTTGAAGCTGGCATGGTGGATGAGTTTGAGCCGGCCGCGCGATTCGTCGTTCGCCCACGCGAAGAACTGCTCGTACTCGGGCAGCGTGATGGCCACTTCCGAGACCATCAGCGTGCCGGAGAAGCCCAGCTCGATCTCATGGCGGATGTCGTGGCGGATGCCCTGCTCGTTCAGGCCCTTGAGGTCGGCGGTGAACGAAGGGATCACGACGTTGGCGACGCCGCGCAGGTGTTCGTGTGCCCAGTCGCGGGCTTCGTGTCGTTGGTAGGAGGCCATGTTCCAGTTCCTGTGCGAAGAAATCTATTGTTTGTAGGTGAAGGCGATGGGCAGCTCGACGGCCAGCCCCGCGCGGGTGGCCAGGTCGAAGACGAGCTCGGCCGCGACGATGTCCTGCAAGGCCGAGCCCACCGACTTGAACATCGGCAGCCGGGCGCCGGCCGCGATCTCGCCGCGCACCAGCTGGTTGAGCGAGCGCAGCCTGGGGGCGAAATCGATGCCGCGGGCCCGCGCCTCCAGCATGTCCCCGGACTCGGCACTGACCTCGTCGGGCATGTCGCAGACGATGAGGTCGCAGCGCTCGACCACCGAGGCGTCGATCTCGCGCTGCTGCGGCAGCGTGGAGCCGACCGATACCAGCACCATGCCGTCGCGCAGCGCGTCGGCATGCAGGATGGGCGTCTCGTCGCGCGACCGCGCGGCCGCGATGCCGATGTCGGCGCCTTCCATTGCCGCCGCCGCGGTAGCCGCCGGCCGGCACGGCACGCCCAGCGCCGCTTCGAAATCACGCGCGAACTGCTCGCGGTTGGCCGGCGTGGGACTGTAGATCCGCAAGCCCTCGACCTGCCGCAGCGAGGCGATGGCCTGGACGTGGGCGCGCGCCTCGGCGCCGCTGCCCAGCACGCCCAGCCGCACCGGCCGCCGGGGCGCCAGGCAGTCGACCGCCAGCGCCGAGGTGGCCGCGGTGCGATAGGCGGTGATTTTGTTGGCGTCGAGCAGCGCGCGGATCTCGCCCGTGTCCTGGTCCGCCAGCGAAATCAGGTAGTTCATGCCGCGGTTGCGGCCGCGGCCGAACACCTTGGCGCCCATGAAGCGCTTGCCGGGCGGCACGCTGGCCAGGGCGCGCAGCGACGCGCCGTCGCCCCGGGCGAAGGTGCGGGGCGGACTGATGTGCTCGTCGTGGCGCTGGGCATAGGCCTCGCGCAGCGCGGCCACCAACGCGTCCCAGGTCAGCACCCGCTCGACCGCGTCGGTGCCGATGAAGACCGGCGCCGTGCCGCTCATTTGGCCACCTCCCGCGTCTCGGTCGCGGCGATGCGGTGCGTGATGGCCGCGATCGATTTCACGTAGGAGGCCCAGAACGCCGCGAACTGGGTTCCGGCGGAATACTTGACCTCGCCGCCCGCGCTGGACACGATCTTCTTGAACTCGGGATCGCCGGCCGCGGCCTCCACCGCCTGCCGGATCCTGCGCTCCACCGTCTGCGGCGTGCCGGAGGGAATGAAGATGGCCGTGCCCGCGACCGAGTCGAAGTCCACGCCGCCATCCTTCATCCGGGGCAGGCCGGCCGGATCGGTCCATGGTTCGTCGCCGGCGGTGGCCAGGTACTTCAGCCGCCCGGCCTTGACCTGGGTCAGCGACAGCGAGCGCGACAGCAGCGCGAAATCGACCTCGCCGGCCACCAGCGCGGTCACCAGCGGGCCTCCCCCCTGGTAGGGAATGTGCCGGACCTTGATGTGCGCCGTGTCCGCGAATGCGGCGGTGCGCACGTGCACCTCGCCGAAGAAGCCGGTCGACCCGTAGGTCAGGGCGTCGGGCCTGGCCTTGGCCGCCGCGATCAAGTCAGGAAAGGTCTTGTAGGGGCTGGCCTCGGGCACCACCATGGCCACCGGCTCGGCGCTCAGCATCGCGATGGGCGTGAGCTGCTCCAGCGTGAACGGCGGCTTCTGCTTGTTGACCACCGCCTGCTCGGGCAGGCTGGCCACGCTCAGCAGCGAACACAGGATCGTATAGCCGTCGGCCGGCGCATTGGCGACCTGGCTCACGCCTATGGCGCCGCCCGCCCCCGGGCGATTGACGACCACCACGGTCTGCTTGAGCGCGCGCTGAAGCGCGGGCTGCAGCGCGCGAGCCATGTTGTCCGCCGTGCCGCCCGGGGGAAAGGGAACGATCAGGTTGACCGGCCGGTCGGGATACTCCGCCCGCGCGCCGGGCGCGGCGACCAGCGACAGGGCGGCGAATGCCGCGGCCCACAGCGTGGTTTTCATGATGGTCTGTCTCCATGTGAAAGTGGTCTGGCGGCGCTCTGGCGGCGCCTTGCAGGCGGCCCGGCTGCCGGGCCCGCCATCCTGGCTGGATGGCCGGATCTGCCTTTCATCCGACCAATTGGTTTTATTTGGTTTTCAATGGTATTGATTTGTCGAACTATAAAGCCATTCTTCCCGCGACATTCCTGGTGTTTTCACCTAGATTCAATACCGTTCAGCGCCTTACAATGAAACCAATTTGAACCAATATAGGACCAGACATGCTCCCGTCCCCCAGCCTCCAGGTCCGCGCCGATCCTGTCCAGGCGCTGCGCGCGGAATTGCTAGACGGCCTGCGTACGGGAAAATGGGCGCCCGGCAGCCGCCTGCCGACCGAGCGCAGCCTGTGCGCGGATTTCGGCGTCAGCCGGTCCGCCTTGCGCCGGGTGCTGCAAGAGCTGCGGGACCAGGGCCTGATCGTGCAGAAGGTGGGAAGCGGAACCTATGTCTCGGACACGCCGTCCGGCGCCGCACCGGGCATCGTGGCGGCTGCGGGCAAGCTGCTGGCGATTCCGTCGGCCAGCCCGGCCGAGATCATGGAAGCACGGCTGTTGCTGGAACCCATGATCGTCGAGCTCATCGTCAGCAACGCCACCCTGGCCGACTTCGAACGGCTCGAGTCCTGCTGCGCGCGGTCCGAGGCCGCCGACACGCTGGAGGAGTTCGAGCATTGGGACAACGCGCTGCACGAGCAGCTGGCACTGGCCACCCACAACGCGCTGTTCGTCGGCATGTTCAGGCTGCTGGCGGAGGTGCGGAACAGCGGGGAATGGGGCTTCCTGAAAAAGAAGATCGTGACGCCCGAACGGCGCAGGGAATACGAGGCGGAACACCGCCGCATCGTGCAAGCCTTGAAGCATCGCGATGCGGACACCGCGCGGCGGGAAATCTTCGAACACATCGTGCACGCGCGGACCAATCTGCTGGGCCGGATCTGACTTCCCCGGCCCGGGCGGCAAGCCAGGACCGGGGGGCGTTCAGGCACGCGCCGGGCGCCGTACCGACCTGAGCGTCCCGCTCGTGCCGCCGCCGCAGAAGAAGCGGTCGGCGCCATCGGACTCCAGGCCCGACACGCCAGTGCCCGGCGGCATCTCCAGCTTCGCCAGGACTTCACCGCTGCGCGCATCGATGCGCCTCAGGTCGCTGGCGTCGCCTTCCCAGGTGCCGTGCCAAAGCTCGCCGTCGACCCAGGTCACACCGGTGACGAAGCGCTCGGACGTGATGGAGCGGAGGATCTTCCCGGTCTCGGGATCGATCTGGTGGATCTTGCGCGCGCGGTAGTGGCCCACCCACAAGGATCCTTCCGCCCATGCCAGCCCCGAGTCCTCGCCGCCGGCCGGCGACGGGATGGTGGCCAGCACCCGCCCCGTTTCCGGGTCGATCCTGCGGATGTGGCCGTCGGCGATCTGGTAGAGGTGCCGGCCGTCGAACGCGGTGCCGGCATTCGCCGGGATCTCGATGGAGCGCTGGACCTCGCCGCTGGCCGGGTCCATGGCGCTGAGCCGGTCGCCGGTGGCGAACCAGACGTTCTTGCCGTCGTAGGTCACGCCGTGCACGCCTTCGGCACCGGGAAAAGGGCCGTACTCGCGGAGAATGTGGGCTGTCGATGTCTTCATGGCTTTTGCTCGCTGGTAGGGTCAAGGAACGGGATGTCCATGGAGGCATCCTAGCCCTCCGGCAACGCGGCCGGGAGTAACAAGGTTGTCGCGAACCCGGGCACCGGCGGCATCAGCCAGCGGCGAGCCCGCCCCCGGCCGGTGGCCTGCACCCTGCCCGCTCCGGCCAGTTCGTCCAGGGCCCGCTGCACGGTACGCTGGCTGGCGCCCAGCGCCAGCGACAGCGCCGAACTCGACCACGATTCGCCGTCCGCCAGCAGGGCCAGCACCGCCGCGTGGGGCCCTTCCACGGGCCGGGCCAGCACGGCGACATCGCGCGCCCGGCATGGCGCCAGCGCGAAGCCGCGCCGCGTCGCACCGACGTCCGCCAGTCCCGCCAGCGCCTTGCGCAGGCGGCCTATCTCCACACGCAGTCGCGCACGATGCGTCTCGTCGGGATGCCGCGTGCGGAAGGCGCGCTCGATCAGCGTCTCGCGGGCCACGTCGGCGGGCCACGCGTCGCCCAGCATGCGCGCGAGCGTGAACAAGACCGGGCGCCGCGCCAGCGGCACCACCAGCCTCCCCTCGCGCACCGCATGGCGGCAGGCATCGACCACGAGCGCATCCGAGGCCAACATCGCTTCCACCTCCGCCAGCGCGACCAGGCGCTCCTGCCCTTGCCATCTCAGCCGGGCCGCGGGCATGTCCAGGACGGCGGCGGCCTGCCTGACTTCGGCTTGCAGGGCGGGAATACCGGCGCGGTTCGCGGCCTGTTCCGCCCGTGCCAGCGCCGCCCGGGCGTCGGCGGTGCGCAGGCGCCGCATTGCAATCCCCGCCGCCAGCAGTTCATGGATGGCCGCCGCGGCAACCGTCAGCGGACCGGCATCGACCCCGGCCAGCAGCTGTTCAGCCTCCGCCAGGCGACCGATCAACAGGCAACGCCGGATTTCCAGGTGGCGCACGTGCGCGACATTGGCCAGATCGCCATGCGCCTCGAGCGTGGCGCGCGCGGCCGCCAGCGCCTTGTCCGGCCAGGCCAGCTCACGCGACGCAAGCGCGATCTCGGCCTCGGCCACGACGCATCGCGCGCGGGCCAGGGCCTGCCGGGGTCCGAACGCGCCAGCCGCCCGCCGCACCAGCATCCTGGCGCGGCTGAATTCGCCAAGCTGGGCCATCGCGATGCCGCGCAGCGCCAGTGCCGGCGGATCGTCGCGCAGCGCCACGCGGTTCAAGGCCCCGAAGGGATCACCGGCGGCCAGCGCCCGGGCGGCCTCGGCTATCAACGCATCCATCCGAATCCCGCCACATTTGTCACTCCCGCCGTCCGGCGGCCCGATCCTAATCTAGCACACGCCTCCCGCATGCCGATCGCGCCGATCGGGTCCGACCCGCGGGAAATCCAAGGAGAAACGATGATGCGACATACGACAGGCACACGGGAAGAATGGCTGGCCGCGCGGCTCGATCTGCTGGAGGCCGAGAAGGCCTTGACGCGCCAATCGGACGCACTGGCCCGGCAGCGGCAGGCGCTGCCCTGGGTGGCGATCGGCAAGGACTACCGCTTCGACACGGAGCAAGGCAGCGCATCGCTGGCCGATCTCTTCCAGGGACGATCGCAACTGCTCGTCTATCACTTCATGTTCGGTCCCGACTATCAGGCGGGATGCCCGTCCTGCTCGTCGATCGCCGACAGCTTCGACGGCTTCGCCGTCCACCTGGCCAACCACGACGTCACGCTGATGGCAGTCTCGCGCGCGCCGCTGGCCAGGCTGCTGGCGTACAGGCAGCGCATGGGCTGGCGCTTTCCCTGGGCCTCGTCCCAGGACGCCGACTTCAACTTCGACTTCAGCGTCTCGCACACCGAGGCCCAGCAGTTCGAACAAGGCATCGCCTACAACTACCGGCGCGAACCCGCCTGCGGCTGCCACCCGGCCCCGGCTGACACCGGCCAGCGCGTCGATGGCCGCCTGGCCGCGATGTGCGGCACCGACACGAACACCTACCTGCGCGAACGCCCAGGCATGAGCGCCTTCGCGATCCAGGACGGCACCGTCTACCACACCTATTCCACCTACGCGCGCGGGCTGGACGGACTCTGGGGCATGTACCAGTGGCTGGACCGCGCGCCGCTGGGGCGCAATGAGCAGGGAGTCTGGTGGCGCCGGCGCGATGAATACGGCAGGCGCTGAGATGCGGGCGGCGTGGCGGCATGCCGGCACGCGCTTCGTGGGCGGCACGGCGCTGGCGCTCGCCGCCGCCGTCCTGGCCTGGAATGCCGCCATGCAGGCCATGCGCGGCATGGCCGTCCTGTGCGGGAACATGGCGGCGATGTCCTGGCTGCCGCCGCCGGGTGGAACGTGGCCCGGTGTGCTCGCGGCCTTCCTGGGCATGTGGACGGCCATGACGGTGGCGATGATGCTCCCTTCGATCGCGCCGGCGCTATGGCGCTATCGCCGTAGCCTGCACGAAGCGGGATCGCGCCACGCGGATGGACTGGCCGCGGTGGTCGGCCTGGGCTACTTCTGCACGTGGACCCTGCTTGGCTTCCTGGTGTTTCCATCGGGCGCCGCCCTGGCCGCGCTGCAAGCGCAGGCCCCCGCGCTGGCGCGCCTCGCCCCCGCGACGGCCGTCCTGGCCGGCGGCCTGTTCCAGTTCACCGCGCTCAAGGCCCGCTACCTGGCGGGCTGCCGCGTGGATGCCTGCGAAGCCATGCCCCGCGCGCATCCCGGCGCGGCATGGCGCCACGGACTGCGGCTGGGGCTGCGCTGCGGCGTATCCTGCGCCGGCCTGACCGCCAGCCTGCTTGCCGTGGGCATGATGGACTGGCGCGCGATGGCGATCGCCGCGGCGGCCACGGCCGGCGAACGCCTCGCACCCGGGGGACTGCGGGTGGCGCGCGTCACCGGGCTGGTCCTGGCCGCGACCGGCGCGTTCATGCTGGCACGAGCGGTGCATCTGGCCTGAAGCGCCAGATGGAAAATAGCCCCCGCGCTTGCCGCTGTGCGGCGGCGCTGCCCCCCAGGGGACGTTCTCATCTGGAAAAAAAAGGCGCTCCGGAGAGCGCCTTGGCTTGAAGAGGACGGGGTCCCGTTCAATCGAGCGTCAGGTTCAAGCGCTTGATCACCGCGCCCAGCGTCTGCTGTTCCTTCTTGATCAGCGCGGTCAGTTCGGCCGGGGTGGACGGCGCGGCGGTGAAGTACTGGGCGGTCAGCTGCTTCTGCACTTCCTCGCTCTTGATGATCTGCACCAGCTCCTTGTTCAGCCGGTCGATGATGGGCTGCGGCGTACCCGCGGGCATCAGGATGGCCTGCCAGGAGATGACCTCGAAATCGGGCACGCCCTGCTCCCCCATGGTCGGCAGGTCGGGCAGCGCCGGGCTGCGCTTGGTGCTGGTCACGGCCAGGGCCTTGAGCTTGCCGTCGCGCACCTGCGGCATGGCGATGGCGGGCACCATGAAGCCGGCCTGCACCTGGCCACCCAGCATGGCGGTCACGACCTGCGGGAAGCCGGCGTACGGCACGTGCAGGATGTCCAGGTTTTCCTTGCCCTTGAGCAATTCCATCGCCAGGTGGGCGGAGCTGCCCGCGCCGACGGTGCCGTAGTTAAGCTTGCCGGGCTCCTTCTTCACCAGCGAGGTGAAGGCGCCGACCGAGTCGACGTTCAGCGAAGGCGGCACGACCAGCACGTTGGGGCTGGTGGCGACCAGCGTGACGGGCGCGAGGTCCTTCAGCGGGTCGTAGTTGAGTTTGGTGTAGAGCGCGGGGGCGGTGGCCAGCGGTCCGTTGATGGTGAACAGCATGGTGTAGCCGTCCGGCGCGGCATGGGCCACCGTGCCGGTACCGATGTTGCCGCCGGCGCCGGGCTTGTTGTCGATCACGATCGCCTGCCCGAGCTGCTTGGCCAGCGGCTGCGAGATCACGCGCGCGATGATGTCGGGCGACGAGCCGGCGGGGAACGGCACGACCAGCTTGATGGGCCGGCTGGGCCAGTCGTGCTGGGCGAAGGCGGGGGTGGCGGCCATGAGGCCGGCGGCCACGGCCGCGCCGAGCAGGCGGCGGCGCAGGGCCGGCGCGGAGGAGGCGGAAGAATGCATGGATATCTCCGTTATTGGATGTTGGACTGGCGGGCGGGACTGCTTCACACCGCGTCGCTGTTCTTGACCCATCGGTCCACATGTACCGGCTGCGCGCTGGCCAGGCGGTCCAGCAGGCGGTCGATATCGGTGTCGACGATCAGCGCCTCGAGATGCACGGCGCGCACGAACCCCTGTTCATGGGCATGGCGCGCGAAGGCAAGCAAGGCATCGTAATAGCCGTTGGCGTTGAGCAACCCCACCGGCTTGGAGTGGTAGCCGATCTGTTGCCAGGTCAGCACCTCGAAAAGTTCGTCCAGCGTGCCAAAACCGCCGGGCAGCGCGACGAAGGCATCCGAGAGCTCGACCATGCGGGCCTTGCGGGCGTGCATGGTGGGCACGACGTACATGTCGGTCAGGCCCTTGTGCCCGACTTCCTTTTCCCACAGCCGCTCGGGGATGACCCCGGTCACCTGCCCGCCCGCCTCGAGCGCGGCATTGGCCACGTGCCCCATCAACCCGACACTGCCGCCGCCGTACACCAGCCGCATCTCCCGCGCCGCCACCGCGCGCCCGAAGTCGCGCGCCACCTCGGCGAAGAAAGGATCGTTCCCGGCACTGGCGCCGCAATACACACAAACCGCATCCATCTAGTTTCCTTCCACCTTCGGATCACGAGCCAGCAGGCGAGACACCGCCTGCGCCGGCGGCACGCGGTCGAACAGCACCGAGCAGACGGCCTCGGTAATCGGCATCTCGATCCCGCAGCGGCGAGCCAGGTCGCGCACGGCCGGCGCGCAGCGCACGCCCTCGGCCACCTGGGTCATGTCGCCCAGGATCTCGTCCAGCGACCGGCCGCGGCCGATTTCCAGGCCAACGTGGCGGTTGCGGGACAGGTCCCCGGTGGCGGTCAGGATCAGGTCGCCCAGTCCGGTCAGGCCGGAGAAGGTGTCGGCCTGCGCGCCCAGGGCCACGCCCAGGCGCGTCATCTCGGCCAGGCCTCGGGTGATGAGGGCGGCACGGGCGTTGGCGCCCATGCCCAGGCCGTCGCCGATGCCGCAGGCGATGGCCATGATGTTCTTGACGGCGCCCCCGACCTCGACGCCGACGATGTCCTCGCTGCCGTAGACGCGGATCGCGCCGCCGTGCAGCGCATCGGTCACGCGGTCGCGCAGTTCCGCGCTGGCGCTGGCGATGGTCAGCGCCACCGGCAGCCCGCGGGCCACCTCGCGGGCGAAGGACGGGCCGGACAGCACGCCGGTGGAAATACCGGCCGCGCCGGCGAACGCCGCCTCAGCGATGGCGTGCGGCAGCCGGCCGGTGCCCGCGTCCAGGCCCTTGCAGGTCCAGGCCACGGCGAGGTCGCTGATGCCGTGGCGGGCCACGCCTGCCGCCACGTCGCGGCAGGCCTGCTCCATGCCGGCCACCGGCACGCCCAGGATCAGCAGCGGGCGCGGGGCACCGCGCAGGTGGCCGAACAGGTCGTCCAGTTCGCTCGTGCAGCGCAGATCCGGCGGCAGCGCGACCCCGGGCAGGTAATCGGCGTTCTCGTGGGTATCGGCGATGCGGCGCGCCAGTTCGGGACGGCGCGCCCACAGCATGGTGGCATGGCCGCGGGCGCAGGCGGCGGCAAGCGCCGTGCCCCAGCTGCCCGCCCCCAGGACGGCGACGCGCAGGCCCGGCGCCATGTCCGCCATGATGCCGCGGCCGCTCAGTGCTTGGTGCCCGGCGGCAGGATCAGGCCGGCATCGTTGCCGGCCTGGGCGACTTGCTGCTCGGCGGCGGCCTGGGCCACGCGCTGCTCGTAGATGGCCTGGAAGTTCACCTCGGCCAGGTGCAGCGGCGCCATCGACGCGCGGGTGATGGCGTCGGCGATGTTGCTGCGCAGGTAGGGGTAGATGATGCCGGGGCAGGCGATGCCCAGGATGGGGTCGAGCTGCTCCAGCGGAATGTTGGCCAGTTCGAAGATGCCGGCCTGCTTGCCTTCGACCAGGTACAGGACCTTGTCGCCGACCTTGGTGGTCACGGTGGCGGTCACGGTCACTTCGAAGACGGTCTCGGCCAGCGCCTGGGCGCCGACGTCGATGGCGACCTCGACTCCGGGCTGCTCGGTTTCCAGGAAGATCTGGGGCGCGTTGGGCAACTCCAGCGACAGGTCTTTCAGGTAGACGCGCTGGATGTTGAACACGGGGGCTTGCTGCTCTTGATTGTCGGACATGGGGAGAAAGTCTGGAAACGGAAAGCCTGCTGGCTGAACCCGGCCCCCGGTACGCGCGGAGCCGAAACGTATGCACCAAAAGAACACGCCGGGGACGCGCCCCGGCTACAACGAAATCACTGGTCCTGCGTCGCCTGGCCGGCAAGCAGGGGTTGCAGCCCGCCCGCGCGGTCGAGCGCGGCGAGTTCGTCGAAACCGCCCACGTGCGTATCGCCGATGTAGATCTGCGGCACGGTGCGCCGGCCGGTGCGCTCGATCATCTCGGCCCGGCGCTCGGGCTCGGCATCGATGCGCACCTTCTCGATCTCCTGCACGCCGCGCTGCTTGAGCAGCATCTCGGCGCGCATGCAAAAGGGGCAATACCCCGTCGAATACATCAGGACTTTCTGCATGGCGCTATCCCTTCGCAATGGGCATGCCCGCCTGCACCCAGCCGGACAGTCCTCCCGACAGGCTGCTGACCTCGGCAAAACCCTGGGCCTTGAACTGGGCCACCGCCTTGGCCGCGTCGCGGCCGTTGCCGCCCACCAGGATGAGCGGCTTGTTCTTGGGCAGGCCGGCCGCCTTCTGTGCCAGGTCGGCCAGCGGCACGCTGCGCGACTGGGCGATGTGCCCGGCCGCGAAATCGGCCGCCGGGCGCACGTCGACGAACACCGCCTGGCGCTGGTTGACCGCGGCCGTGGCTTCGGCCGCGCTCATGGCCCCCCCGGCCTGGCCGCCCCGCAGCGATTGCCACAGCAGCATGCCGCCCGACACGAGGGCCAATGCGATCAGGAGAATGTTGTCGAGGATGAATTTCACGAGCGGACCCTGGAAACCTGGTGGGAGGAACACACGCCCCGCCGGCCGGACAGCCTGGCGTTACGCGCGCTTACGAATTCGCAAAACGGCGGGAAAACCACAAGATCCGCCGGATTTTTGCCGTTGCGGCGGCCCGATTCCGGCCCCGCGGCAAAGACAATGCCGCAGGATTATAAAATGTCGGGATAGGCAGCCGCTTTTTCAACGGGCTGCTGCCGTCAGTCCCCGCCGTTTTCGGGCGGGCAGCCGAATTGTATTCAACCTTTACGCGCAGCGCCCCTGCGCTCCCGGGACATGGTCAAACTCGTACTGATGCGTCATGGCGAAAGCCAATGGAACCTTGAAAACCGCTTCACCGGCTGGACCGACGTCGACCTGACGGACAAGGGCCGCGAAGAAGCCCGCAAGGCGGGCGAACTGCTCAAGCAGGAAGGGTACGACTTCGACCTCGCCTACACCTCGGTCCTGCGCCGCGCGATCCGCACCCTGTGGATCGCCCTGGACGCCATGGACCACATGTACCTGCCGATCGAGCACAGCTGGCGCCTGAACGAGCGCCACTACGGCGCCCTGCAAGGCCTGAACAAGGCGGAGACCGCCGCCCAGTACGGCGAGGAACAGGTGCTGGTCTGGCGCCGCGCCTACGCCATCGCCCCGAACCCCCTGTCCGCGGACGACAAGCGCCACCCGCGCTTCGATCCGCGCTACGCCGGCCTGCCGGCCGACGAACTGCCCGCCACCGAATGCCTGAAGGACACCGTGGCCCGGGTCGTTCCCTACTGGAACGAGACCATCGCCCCGTCGCTGAAGGCCGGCAAGCGGGTGCTGATCGCCGCCCACGGCAACAGCCTGCGCGCGCTCATCAAGCACCTGGACGGCATCTCGGACGACGACATCGTCGGCCTGAACATCCCCACGGCCCAGCCGCTGGTGTACGAGCTGGACGACGACCTCAAGCCGATCCGCCACTACTACCTGGGCAACGCGGACGAAATCGCCGCCGCCATGGCCGCCGTGGCCGCGCAAGGAAAGGCCAAGGCCAAGTGAAGCGGCTCGCGGCGATACTTCTGATCGCCTTGCCCGCGGCGGCGGGCTGGCCGCTTGCCGCGGCCGCCGCCGACGCGGGCAAGGCGCCCTCCGACCCGGCGGCCGTGGCGCGCGAGCGCGAAGCCCTGCGCAAGCGACTGGAAGCGCTCAAGAAGGACATCGCCGAGGGCGAGGAAGAACACGCCGACGCGGCCGACGCCCTGAAGGAGTCGGAGCAGACCATCTCCAAGGTCAACCGCCGGCTGGTCGAGCTGGGCAACGCCCAGCGCCGGGCCAATGCCGAGCTGGAGCGCCAGAAGCAGGCCATTGCCGAAAAGGAAAAGAACCTGGCCCAGCGCCAGGCCCACCTGGCCGACCTGCTGCGCCGCCAGTACGCGGTGGGTGGCCTCACGCCCTGGGGCGCGCTGCTGTCGGGCGACGATCCGCAGCGGCTGAACCGCAATCTCGCCTACCTGGGCTACATCGCCCAGGCCCGCGCCAACACCGTGACCGAGCTGCAGGGCGAGCTGGAGGAACTGGCGCAGTTGCGGGCCCAGGCCGACACCAAGCGCAGCGAGCTGGAACAACTGGCGTCCGAGGAGAACAACCAGCGCCAGGAACTGCTCAAGCAGTCCGAGCAGCGCCGCAAGGTCCTGGCCGACATCTCGTCCAAGCTGAACAGCCAGCGCCGCCAGGCCGCCAGCCTGGCGCGCGACGAGCAGCGCCTGTCGCGCGTGATCGAGGACCTGACCCGCATGCTGGCCAGGCGCGCCGAGGAAGCCCGCCGCAAGGCCGAGCAGGCGCGCAAGGCGGAACTCGCCCGCCGGGCGGAGGAAGCGGCCAGGCGGGCCGCCGCGCAGCGCGCCGCCGAACAGGCCGCGCGCGAGGCCGGCAAGCCTCCCCCGCCACCGCCCCCCGAGCCCCCGCCCGAGCGCGCGGTGGCGCGCAACGACACCCTGCCCGACGCCTCGCTGGCGGGCCAGTTCGAGAAGCTGCGCGGCCGCCTGCGCCTGCCCGTGCGGGGCGACATCGTGGGCCGCTTCGGCGCCGCCCGCGGCGAAGGCGGCACCTGGAAGGGCGTCTTCATCCGCGCCAGCGAAGGCACCGAGGTACGGGCGGTCGCCGCCGGCAAGGTGGTCTTCGCGGACTGGCTGCGAGGCTTCGGCAATCTCCTGATCATCGACCACGGCAGCCAGTACCTGTCGATTTACGGCAACAACCAGTCGGTGCTTCGCCACGTCGGCGACGACGTCAAGGGCGGCGACGTCGTGGCCAGCGTGGGCGCCACCGGAGGGCAGGCGGAATCGGGCCTATACTTTGAACTGCGGCATCAAGGCGCGCCGTTCGACCCGCTGCGGTGGGCCTCGTTGCGCTGACCCCCCTACCCGGATATCCTGATCGCACGCGCGCTTGCGCGCCTTCCCCAGCACATTCAACCTATCGACGAGAACCCGCGAGGCCCTGGGATGTCAAAGCTTGACGTCCCGAACCGGGGCCCGGAGGAATACATGGGCAGCAAGAGTAAAGTTCGCAGTATCGGCCTGGTCAGCCTGGGCGTGGTCGCCGGTGTCCTGGTCAGCCTGGGCATCACCGCCGTGGCGCAGCGGGAAACCCGTGGCCCCTTGCCGCTGGAAGAACTCCGGCAGTTCTCGAATGTCTTCGCCACCATCAAGAACAACTACGTCGAGCCGGTCGAAGACAAGAAGCTGATCGACGGCGCCATCGCCGGCATGCTGTCCGATCTCGACCCGCATTCGGCCTACCTGGACGCCGACGCCTACCGCGAAATGCAGACCGCCACGCAAGGCGAATTCGGCGGCCTGGGCATCGAAGTCGGCACCGAGGACGGCTTCGTCAAGGTCATCTCCCCCATCGAGGACACCCCCGCCGCGCGCGCGGGCGTCAAGGCCGGCGACCTCATCGTCAAGATCGACGACAAGTCCACCAAGGGGCTGCTGCTGAACGATGCGGTCAAGCTGATGCGCGGCAAGCCCAAGACCTCGATCACGCTGACGCTGGTGCGCAAGAACGAGGTCCAGCCCATCGTCGTCAAGATCGAACGCGACATCATCAAGGTCCAGAGCGTGCGCAGCAAGATGCTGGACGGCAATACCGCCTACGTGCGGATCGCCCAGTTCCAGGAGCAGACCGGCGCCGACCTGGCCACGCACCTCGAACGCCTGGGCAAGAGCGGCGCGCCCAAGGCGCTGGTGCTGGACCTGCGCAACGACCCGGGCGGCCTGCTGCACAGCGCGATCGCGGTCTCGGCCGCCTTCCTGCCGCAGAACACGCTGGTGGTCTCCACCGACGGCCGCACCGCCGACGCCAAGCGCAAGTACCAGACCAATCCGGCCGACTACCTGCGCAGCAGCGACGACTACATCAAGCGCCTGCCGGCCTGGACCAAGACCGTGCCCATGGTGGTGCTGGTGAACGCCGGCTCGGCCTCGGCCTCGGAAATCGTGGCCGGCGCGCTGCAGGACCAGAAGCGCGCCCGGGTGCTGGGTGCCCAGACCTTCGGCAAGGGCTCGGTACAGGTCATCCTGCCGATCTCGCGCGACTCGGCCATCAAGCTGACCACCTCGCGCTACTACACGCCCAACGGACGGTCCATCCAGGCCAAGGGCATCGTGCCCGACTACCCGGTCACCGACACGCCCGAGGGCGACCTGTACGAGCGGCCGCGCGAAGCCGACCTGGCCAAGCACCTGCTGAACGACAAGGATCCAAACGGCGAGATCAAGTCGGCCGCCCAGGATCCGGCCAAGGCCGCCGAGCGCAAGACCATCAAGCCGATCGAGTTCGGCAGCGCCGACGACTTCCAGCTCGCGCAGGCGCTGAACCTGCTGGCCGGCAAGCCGGTGCAGCTGGCCAAGGCCGAAGACGTGGCCAAGGCCGCCGCCGAACTGGCCGAGCGGAACAAGACTCCCGCCGAAAAGGCCAAGGACGCCACGAAGGACGAGAAGCCCGCCGCGCCCGTCCCCGCGCCGCCCGAGCAACCCGTTCCCGCGCCGGCCAAGTGAACGACGAGCAGCTACTGCGCTATTCGCGGCATGTGCTGCTGGACGAAATCGGCATCGAAGGGCAGCAGCGCCTCCTGGAGGCGCGTGCCCTGATCGTCGGGGCGGGCGGACTCGGCTCGCCCGCCGCCTTCTACCTGGCTTCGGCAGGCGTGGGCAACCTGGTACTGGCCGACGACGACACCGTCGACCTGACCAACCTGCAACGCCAGATCCTGCACACCACCGACCGCGTGGGCCGCTACAAGGCCGAATCCGGCAAGCAGACCCTGGCCGCTATCAACCCCGAGGTCGCCGTCCAGGCCCTGACCCAGCGGCTGATGGACGAGGCGCTGGACGCCCAGGTGGCCGCCGCCGACATCGTGCTGGACTGCACCGACAACTTCGCCACCCGCCACGCCATCAACCGCGCCTGTGTCCGGCACCGCAAGCCGCTGGTCTCGGGCGCGGCCATCCGGTTCGACGGCCAGGTCGGCGTGTTCGACCTGCGGCGCGGCGATGCGCCGTGCTATCACTGCCTGTTCCCCGACGGCGAGGACGTCGACGAAGTCAATTGCGCCACCATGGGCGTATTCGCGCCGCTGGTGGGCATCGTCGGTTCGACCGAGGCGGCCGAGGCGATCAAGCTGCTGGCGGGCATCGGCACCAGCCTGTCGGGGCGCCTGCTGATGCTGGACGCGCTGGCGATGAAATGGCACGAAGTGCGGGTGGGCCGGGACGCGGGCTGCCCGGTGTGCGGCGGGCGTCCCGCGCATCCACCCGCCTCCTGAACGGTATCGGCGCCCGCCCTGGGAGGTCCCCATGAAGATCAAGCACATCGCGCTGGTCGTCCCCGATCTCGAGGCAGCCGCCACCTTCTACGAAACCGCGTTCGACATGAAGCGCGTCGGGCGCGACGACCTGGAAATGGGCTCGGGCATCTACCTGTCGGACGGCAGCACCAACCTGGCCCTGCTGCAGTACAAAGAAGGCCATCCGCTGGCGCCGTCCAGCGGTTTTGCGGGCGTGCACCACTTCGGCTTCCAGGTCGACGACCTGGCCGAGGCCGAGCGCCGGATCGAGGCGGCCGGCGGCAAGTTCTTCTTCTCGCTGGGCAACGATCCGGAAAAGAAGAACTTCGAGAAGAAGTTCAAGGACCCCTTCGGCGTGGTGTTCGACATCTCGAAAAGCGGCTGGGAAGGCACCGGCCGCGACTGACTGGCCACCGGACGGCGGCGGTCAGGCCAGCATGATCTGGATCTGCACGTCCAGGAATTCCGACGGCGACTTCTTCCAGCCGCTCTTGGCGTAGCGCTGCCAGCGTCCCAGGATGAAATGCAGGATCAGGCTGGCGCGGGCATGGATGTCGTCGGTGGGAGGCAGCTCGTTCAAGGCCAGCGCGTTGCGCAGGCACTGCCGCAGCGAGGCCTCGATGCGGTCCAGGAACTGGTTCATGCGTTCCTGCAGGCGTTCGTCCTCGGACACCAGCGCATCGCCGATCAGCACCCGCGTCATGCCCTTGTTGCGCTCGGCGAAGGTCAGCAGCATCAGGATGGCCTTGCGCGCCTGCGCGAGGCCGCTGGTCTCGGATTCGGAAATCACGTTGAACAGGCCGAACACCGAGCTTTCGATGAACTCGATCAAGCCCTCGAACATCTGCGCCTTGCTGGCGAAATGCCGGTACAGCGCGGCTTCGGAAACCTGGAGACGCGCGGCCAGCGCCGCGGTGGTGATGCGTTCGCCCTTGGGATGCTCGAGCATTTCGGCCAGCATCTGGAGGATCTGGGTCTTGCGCTCGCTCGTCTTGCTAGAGGCCATGTCGCGGTGGGTTTCCGTGCAAAGGAGGAAAAATCGCCCGCTTCGCAGGGCCGCCCCAGACGGAAACGGCTAACTACGGCGCAGGGCGCGACGCTGTAACAACAAGTGACTGACGGAGTTTACTTGAAGGTCGATGAAAAGCGGGCGTCCTCGATGCGTCTTGGCGAACGGCGTGCCCGGATGGCGGACGTAGACGGTGCGCATGCCGGCCTTGCGAGCGCCGCGCAGGTTGGCGGACGTGTCTTCGACCAGCACTGAATTGTTAGCGCTTACTCCCTCCATGGCCATGACGTGGCGCATCAAAGCCGGCGAAGGCTTGACCCGGAATTCACCATGGAAGCGCATGTCCTCGACCGCCCACAGGCTGTCGAAGCAGTGCAGGATGCCGAGATGGCGCAGGATGGTGCGGGCGTAATTGTGTGGCGCGTTCGTCAACAGGATCTTGCGTCCGGGCAGCCGTGACAACCGGTTACGCAAATCCTTGTCCGCGCGCACCAGCGGGCGGATGTCGAAGCTGTGGCTGCGGTGCAGGAACTCCGCCGGCGACACGCCGTGGTGCCGGACCATGCCGATCAGCGTCGCGCCGTAGCGCTGCCAGTAGCGCTTGCGCAGCACGTGGGCCTCTTCCTCGGACACGTTCAGTGTCTCCATGACCGCCTGGGTCATGGACAGGTCGATGTGCGAGAAGATGGCGTGCGAGGCATCGTGCAGCGTGTTGTCCAGGTCGAAGAACCAGACCGGCTCCCCCTTCCCCGCGCCCGCCGGCCGCCGCGTCACCCGCACGCGGCTCAACGGCCGCCGCACCTGCCGCCGCGGCGCCGACGCCACCGAAGGTACCCCAGTAACCGCCGCGGCAACTTCACTTACGTAGAGGTCCCCCCCTACGCGCTGCGCGCGCCCCCCAGGGGGCGATGCGGGCGGACCGGCGAACATGGCCCCCATCAGTGGCTTTTGATCATGGTTCCCACGCCTTGCGCGGTCAGGATTTCCAGCAGCAGACAGTGTTCGACGCGGCCGTCGACGATGTGCACGGAATTCACGCCGCTCTTGGCGGCTTCCAGGGCCGACGAGATCTTGGGCAGCATGCCGCCCGAGATGGTGCCGTCGGCGAACAGCTCGTCTATCTTGCTGGCGGTCAGGCCGGTCAAGAGGTTGCCGTTCTTGTCCAGCACGCCCGGAGTGTTGGTCATCATGATCAGCTTCTCGGCGTGCAGCACCTCGGCGATCTTGCCCGCCACCAGGTCGGCGTTGATGTTGTAGGCCATGCCGTCCTCGCCGAAGCCGATGGGCGAGATGACAGGGATGAACTGGTCGTCCTGCAGCGCCTTCACCACCGACGGGTCGACGGACGCGATCTCGCCCACGAAGCCCAGGTCCAGTTGCGCGCCGGGGTTGTTCTTGTCCGGCATCAGCATCTTGCGGGCGCGGATCAGGCCGCCGTCCTTGCCGGTCAGGCCCACGGCCTTGCCGCCGAACTCGTTGATCATCATCACGATGTCCTGCTGGACCTGGCCGCCCAGCACCCACTCCACCACTTCCATGGTCTCGGCGTCGGTCACGCGCATGCCTTGCACGAAGCTGCCCTGCTTGCCGACGCGCTTGAGCGCGTCGTCGATCTGCGGGCCCCCGCCATGCACGACGATGGGGTTCAGGCCCACCAGCTTGAGCAGCACCACGTCATGCGCGAAGCTGCGTTGCAGGCGTTCTTCCGTCATGGCGTTGCCGCCGTACTTGACCACGATGGTCTTGCCGTGGAAACGGCGGATGTACGGCAGGGCTTCGGCCAGCACGCCGGCCTTGATCCGGGGCGTGAGCGTAGCCAGCGGTCCGTGTTCGGGAGACGAGGAATCTGCTTGATGGGTGTCGGTCATGGCGGCGCGCCTGAGGGAAGGAATGGACAAACAGGCTCAATTGTAGCCACTGCGCCAGCCGGATTCCGTCCACAGGATATCCCGCCGTTATCCCCCGCTTGTCCCGGCCTTTTCCCCAGGCTTGTCCGCAGGGCTGTCCACGGCTTCCCCACAGGGTTCCACACAGCTTCTCCACATGAACGCCCCCGGTTTTCCACTGCATTTCCCCAGGAAACCCACAGCTTGCCCACAGCCTTTCCACAAGGTTGCCCACATGTTGTCCACATAGGTTTCCAACGGTCTTCCACAGCCTTGCCCCCAGGGTTGTCCACAAAAGGCGCGAAGCTTGAAATACCGCGGATTGGCCGTATTTACCTTGACATGATGGGAAGGTCTAGAATCGTCCCATTCCAGGTCAGGAGATCACCATGCAGGCGTTGAACATCGGACAGGCTTCGGAGGCATCGGGCGTCTCGGCCAAGATGATCCGGCATTACGAATCCATAGGATTGATACCGCCCGCCCACCGCACCGAATCCGGCTACCGGCTCTACGGCGAAAGCGATGTCCATACGCTGCAGTTCATTCGCAATGCGCGCGACCTGGGCTTTTCGATCCCGCAGATCGGAACGCTGCTGGAACTCTGGAATGACCGCGGCCGACCCAGCGCCGAGGTCAAGCGCCTGGCCTGCGCCCACATCGATGAACTGGACGAGAAGATCCGGGGTCTACAGGCCATGAAGGCCACGCTGGAGCAGCTTGCTTCCCACTGCCATGGGGACCACCGTCCGGACTGCCCCATCCTGAGCGGGCTGGCGACCCCGGGCATGGGCACGCGCGGCCTGGCCGAGCATACCTGCAACGGATGAAACCAATCCCCATGCCCGGGTAGCCCGCCGGTCGACCCTGTTAGCATTTCGGGTATCGGCGGCTTGCCCGCCGCGTCTATCGCAAGAAGGAGAATGCAGTGAAACGTCTACTCGCCCTGATCGCCACGGTCGCCGCGCTCGCGCTGACCGCGGGCGCCGCGCTTGCGCAGGCGCTCAATGCCGAAGGCGAGGTGCGCCGCATCGACGCGGCGAACGGCAAGGTCACCCTCAAGCACGGCCCGATCTCCAACCTTCAGTTGCCGGCCATGACGCTGGTCTTCAAGGTGGCCGACCCCTCGATGCTGAGCCAGATCAAGGCCGGCGACAACGTGCGGTTCGCCGCCGAAAAAATCAACGGCCAATACACGATCACGGCCATCCAGCCGAAATAAGGCTTACAGCACGTAGCGCGCCAGGTCCTGGTGCGCCGCGGCTTCTTCCAGCTGCCGGTTGACGTAGTCGGTATCGATGCGCACCACTTCCCCGCTCTTGCGGGTCGCGTCGAACGACAGTTCCTCCAGCAGTTTTTCCATCACCGTGTACAGCCGGCGCGCGCCGATGTTCTCGGTCTTCTCGTTCACCGCGAAGGCCAGTTCGGCCAGGCGTTCGATGCCATCGTCGGTGAATTCCAGCCTGACGCCCTCGGTTTCGAGCAGCGCGGTGTACTGCTTGACCAGCGACGCATCGGTCTCGGACAGGATGCGCACGAAATCCTTGGCCGACAGCGAATCGAGCTCGACCCGGATCGGGAAGCGCCCCTGCAGCTCGGGGATCAGGTCGGACGGCCGCGACAGGTGGAAGGCTCCCGACGCAATGAACAGGATGTGGTCCGTGCGGACCATGCCGTACTTGGTGTTGACGGTCGTACCCTCGACCAGCGGCAGCAGGTCGCGCTGCACGCCCTGGCGCGAGACGTCCGACCCGCTGGTCTCCTGGCGGGTGGCGATCTTGTCGACCTCGTCCAGGAACACGATGCCGTTCTGTTCCACGCTGGCCAACGCCTTGGTGCGCAGCTCTTCCTCGTTCACGCGGCGGCCGGCCTCCTCGTCCACCAGCAGCTTGAAGGCTTCCTTGATGCGCAGCTTGCGCGCCTTCTTCTTGCCCTGGGCCAGGCCGGCGAACATGCCGCGGATCTGCTCGGTCATTTCCTCCATGCCCGGCGGCGACATGATCTCCATCTGCGGCACCGGCTGGGCCACTTCGATCTCGATCTCCTTGTCGTCGAGCTGGCCTTCGCGCAGACGCTTGCGGAAGGTCTGGCGCGCGGCATTGTCGTCGCGCTGCGGGTTGCCCATCGCGTCGCGCGCGGGTGGCACCAGCACGTCCAGGATGCGGTCTTCGGCGGCGTCCTCTGCCTGCGTGCGCACGCGGCGCATTTCCGCTTCGCGCACCTGCTTGACGGCCACCTCGGCCAGGTCGCGGATGATGGTGTCGACGTCGCGGCCCACGTAGCCCACCTCGGTGAACTTGGTGGCCTCGACCTTCACGAAGGGCGCATCGGCCAGCTTGGCCAGGCGGCGGGCGATCTCGGTCTTGCCCACGCCCGTCGGGCCTATCATCAGGATGTTCTTGGGATGGATCTCGTGGCGCAGCGGCTCGGCCACCTGCTGGCGACGCCAGCGGTTGCGCAGCGCAATGGCCACGGAACGCTTGGCGCGGTCCTGGCCGACGATGTATTTATCCAGTTCGGAGACGATCTCACCGGGGGTCATCATGTTCATTCCAGTACCTCGACGGTGTGATGCTGGTTGGTGTAAATGCAAAGATCGCCCGCGATCGCCAGCGACTTCCTGACGATGTCCTCGGGTGCCATGTCGGTATTCTGCAGCAGTGCCAGGCCGGCCGATTGTGCATAGGCGCCGCCCGAACCGATGGCCGCCAGGCCGTGCTCGGGCTCCAGCACGTCGCCGTTGCCGGTCAGCACCAGCGTCGATTCCCGGTCGGCCACGATCAGCATGGCTTCGAGCCGGCGCAGCACGCGGTCGGTGCGCCAGTCACGCGTCAGGTCTACCGCCGCGCGCAGCAGGTGGCCCTGGTGTTTTTCCAGCTTGCCTTCGAAACGCTCGATCAGCGTGAAGGCGTCGGCCGTGGCGCCGGCGAAACCCGCCAGCACCGAATCCTTGTACAGGCGCCGCACCTTGCGGGCGCTGCCCTTCATGACGATGTTTCCCAGGGTGACCTGCCCGTCGCCGCCCAGGGCAACGCGGTTGCCGCGGCGCACGCTGATGATGGTCGTGCCGTGGAATTGTTCCATTTGCTCTTCCTGATGGGCCCGAGGCCCCGCGCTGGCGCGCCGGGCCGGCGAGCGAAAACGACTTCTGGATAGTGGGGGCGACGGGGCCCGATTCAAGAGGTGGGTCTCCCGCCCTGAGCCTTATTCCCCGGAAACCGCAAACCCGCGCAGCCACGGATCGAGATGGGCAATATCGAACGTTCCTGCCTCGAACATCTGCATCGTCTCCTTGTGGATACGCGCCGGTCGCCGTTGCAGGCGCCAGCCATTGATGCGCAGGAACACGTCGGCCGCGGCGAAAGCGATGCGCTTGTTGCTGTCCACGAACGGATGATTGATCGCCATGCTTTCCATCAGGGCCGCGGCTTCGGCCACGATATCCTCGTAATAGCCGGTTTGCGGCCGAAACAGTGCCGCTTCGATTGCACCCGGATCACGTACGCCCGGCGCGCCACCGTAGCGCTGCATCAATAGCGCATGCATGCCCAGCACGTCCGCCACGGTCAGATAATCGTGCGACACGGTCTACTTGGCCAGTTCGCGATACAGACTGTCGAATTCGTCCACACTCGACGCGAACGCAGCCATGACGTGGCGGCGGGGACGTTCTTTTTGCTGCCTGTCGATGTAATCGCGCAATGCGTCATCCAGCACTGCCTGGAATTGGCGTCCCTGGGTTTCCGCGATCTGGCGCAAGGCGGCGAGCACTTCAGGGGCGGCTTGAGAGGAGAATTTCTCCCGAACGGTTGTGGTCATGGCCGTTCCATCATGATTCATCTTGATACTTCATGATAAAGCAAGTTTTCGCGAAAAAAACGGCGCCAGAGGCGCCGTTCATACGGATCGCGCGGACGATCGCGTCAGTCGCCGTACAGCTTCTGCCGCAATTCGCGGCGTTGCTGCGCCTCCAGCGACAGCGTGGCCGTGGGCCGCGCCAGCAACCGGGCGACGCCGATGGGCTCGCCGGTTTCCTCGCACCAGCCGTACTCGCCCGACTCGATGCGGCCCAGCGCCTGCTGGACCTTCTTCAGCAGCTTGCGCTCGCGGTCGCGCGTGCGCAGTTCCAGCGCATGCTCTTCCTCGATCGTGGCGCGATCGGCCGGATCCGGCACGAAAGGCGTCTCGCGCAGGTGCTCGGTGGTTTCACCGGCGTTCTGCAGCAGTTCGCGCTCGATTTCCTGGAGCCGGCTCTTGAAAAAGGCAAGCTGCGCTTCGTTCATATAGTCGGCCTCGGGCATGGCCAACAACTCTTTTTCAGAGAGCACGGCCTCGGCCGGCTTGGTCATCACGTTTTCCAACGCGTCCTCCTGAGTGACTTTTAAGGTTTTGCTCGACGCTTTCGTTGCCATGAAAATGCTCCGCGCGAATCAATAAGGCTTTCCAATTCCCACACAGCACCGCATATTCCAATCGCTCCCGGCGAGCCGGGTATCCCACCATGGGCGCCGCGGATCCGGCTCCGCCGGTCCGCCAGCGCCGCCCCCTGGGGGCGCGCGTCAGCGCGTAGGGGGGCGACCTACACTAGGCATTGCTCCAGGCCGTGCATGAAGACGTCGCGAGGCAGGTTGCGACCAATGAAGACCAGCTTGCTGCCGCGCTTCTCGCCCGGCGCCCAGGCCCGGCCGGCATCGGCGCCCATCAGCATGTGCACGCCCTGGAACAGCATCCGGCGGTTCACGCCACTCATGTACAGAATACCCTTGTACCTCAATAAATCGGTTCCGTACACCTGCACCACGCCTCCCAGGAATTCCTCCAGGCGCATGGGATCGAACGGCTTGTCCGACTTGAAGACGAAGGCGCCGATGGCGTCGTCGTGATGGTGGTGGTGATGGCCGTGCGCATGATGGTGGCTGGGATCGTCGCAGCCGTCTACCGCGCAGTGCTCGCCGTGCTCGTGGCCGTGGCCATGATCGTGGTCGTGTCCATGGTCATGATCGTGGTCGTGCGTCGCGGCATCGGGATGCTCGTCGGCCAGGAACTCCGGATCGATGTCCAGGATGGCGTTCAGGTTGAAGCCATTGATGTCCAGGATTTCCTTCAGGTCGACTTCGCCGAAATTGACCGGCGTGATCGTGGCGCGCGGGTTGATGTGGACCAGGCGCGAACGCAGGGCCTGGTAGTCGGCGTCCTCGACCAGGTCCACCTTGGAAACCAGCAGGCGGTCGGCGAACCCAACCTGGTTGAGCGCCTCGGGCTGCTCGTCCAGCGTCTGCATGCCGTGCTTGGCGTCCACCACGGTGATGACGGCATCCAGCCTGAAGTAGCTGGCCACCTCGTCTTCCATGAAGAAGGTCTGGCACACCGGGCCGGGGTTGGCCATGCCGGTGGTCTCGATGATGACCCGCTCGAAGTCCAGCGCGCCCGCGCGCCGCTTGTCCTTGAGGTCGATCAGGATGCGCACCAGATCGCCGCGCACCGTGCAGCACACGCAGCCGTTGTTCATCTCGATGATCTGTTCGTCGCGGTCCTGGATCAGGAGATCGTTGTCCACGCCTTCCGGCCCGAACTCGTTCTCGATCACGGCGATCCGGCGGCCATGATGCTCGTTCAAAATCCGGTTGAGCAGCGTCGTCTTGCCCGCGCCCAGGAACCCCGTCAGGACAGTTACCGGAATCTGCTTCGGTGTTTTGTCCGCAGCCTTCATCTATACAGCTCCTTGCACATGCGTCCGGGGACGCGTCAATGCGTTTTGCGTTCGTCGCCGGCTTCGCGGCCGGCCTGGACGCAGGCGGGACAGCGCCCGCGAACGACCATTTCCACATCGCGCCCTTCGAAACCGTCGGGCAGGCGATCGAGATTCTGCTGGATACCCACCGGTGCATCGATACAGAACATGCGTCGGCAGACATCGCATTGGAAGTGCCCATGCGGCTCGCCGTGGTGGTGGTGCGCATGGGGCGCTCCCGCTTCGTCGCCGGGCCGGGCGACGCTGAAACGCCAGACGCGGTCTTCCCCGGCGATGCGGTGCGCGAGGCCGGACTGCACCAGCCATTCCAGCACGCGGTACACGGTGACCCGGTCGACCGACACCGACGACCCGATGCGGTCGAACAACTCCTGGTGCGACAGCGCGCTTGCCGCCTCCATCAGGGTTGCCAAGACATGCACCCGTGTCGCGGTGACTCGTGCGCCTTGGGCACGTATCGCCTCGCGGGCCAGATCCTCCACGCGTCGCTCCTTCCGTTCGGCCCGCCAAGCGGGGCCGGATTACAGCACAAGCCGCTTTGCCTGGGCAAACCCGGACTAACCCCCGGTAGGCCCCCGCGGCGCAATTGCTTTCCGCTGGAGGCGACCCCAGACAAAAAGCACCGGACGGTGTACCACGAATCGCCACCGGCAAACGCGACATGTGGGGTCGTTTTGGGGGAATTCAAGCCTTTCGGCCGATTTTGGTAACCGTTTGCGACGGCAGCGGGCACATACGCCCTGAAACGGGCCATCCGGGCAGGCACCTGGCCCGCTCCGGCCGCGCCGCTAGACCCGCTGCAGCAGCAGCCCTTTCAGGTACTCGCCTTCGGGGTGGGTCATGCGCATGGGATGGTCGATGCCGGCCGCCAGCCGTTCCAGCAGCACGAAGTCCTGCCGCGCATCCACCGCGGCGCCAGCCACGATTTTCTGGAACAGGTCCACGCTGATGGCGCCGGAACACGAGAAGGTCAGCAGGTAGCCGCCCGGCTTGACCAGCTTCATGCCCTTCAGGTTGACGTCCTTGTAGGCGCGCGCCGCCTTGTCCACGTGGTGCACCGAGGGGGCGAACTTGGGCGGGTCCAGCACCACGATATCGAACAACTGTCCCTCGGCGGCCAGCGCCTTCTGCGCCTCGGCCACCTTGGACACCCGGCACTCGAAGGCCGCTTCCGGCAGGCCGTTGCGGACCGCGTTGCGCGCGGCCATCGCCAGCGCGTCGGCCGACGAATCGACCGACACGGCGCGCGCCGCCCCGGCGCGCATCGCCGCCAGCGAAAAACCGCCCGTGTACGAGAAGCAGTTCAACACCGTGGCGCCGGGCCCGACCAGCGCGGCCAGCTCCGCCACCCGGCGCCGGCTCTCGCGCTGGTCCAGGTAGAAGCCGGTCTTGTGGCCATGGACCACGTCCACGCCGTAGCGCACGCCATCCTCGACGATCTCGACCTCGGCGGGCGGCTCCGCCCCCCGGAGCACGCCCGTGCGGGGTGCCAGGCCTTCGCGTTCCCGCGCCGCGGCGTCGGAGCGTTCGTACACGTCGGCGCAGCCGGTCGCGGCCACCAGCGCATCGACCAGGGCCTCGCGCCAGCGCTCGACCCCGGCAGCCAGGAACTGGACCACCAGTTGGCCGGCATAGCGATCGGCCACGAAACCCGGCAGGGCGTCGGCCTCGCCGAACACCAGCCGGACCGCGTCGGTGCGGCCGGCCAGCGCCGCGCGGCGAGCCACGGCGTCGGCCACCCGGGCGGCCATCCACCCGGCATCCACCGGCTCATCCTCGCGGAAGGTCCAGCAGCGCACGCGTATCTGCGAATCGGGACTGTAGGCGCCCCAGGCCAGGAAATTGCCGCGGCTGTCGACCACGCGCACGGTATCGCCGGCCAGCGGCCGGCCGACGGCCTGCGCCACGGCCGTGGCATAGACCCAGGGATGGCGCCGCAGCAGGGACTTTTCCTTGCCGGGCTTGAGAACGACGTCGTTCATCGGGACTTCTTCAAAGCGGAGGGATGGGGCCGGATGGCAGGCCGCCATGGTACCGCCGCCGGGCGCCAGGCCCAAATTGCTCCCCGCGCACGCCTGGCAGGGCCTGGAACGGATCCGCCCTATTCCTTCTTCCCGGGTTCCTTGCGACCCGCCCGCGGATGCGCCTTGTCGTACACCTTGGCCAGGTGCTGGAAATCCAGCCGGGTATAGATCTGGGTGGTCGAGATGCTGGCGTGGCCCAGCATCTCCTGCACCGCGCGCAGGTCCTCGGCCGATTGCAGCACGTGGCTGGCGAAACTGTGGCGCAGCACGTGCGGATGCACGTGGGTGGGCACGCCCGCGGCCTGGCCGCGCCTGGCCAGTTGCGCCTGGACGACGCGGGCCGAGATGCGGCGGCCGCGCAGTCCGACGAACAGCGCGTGGGCATCGCCGCCCGCGGCCAGAACGGGACGCGCGCCCAGCCAGGCGCGCAGGGCCTCGCAGGCCTGGGTGCCGACCGGCACGATGCGGCGTTTGCTGCCCTTGCCCAGCACGCTGACCTCGGCCTCGGCCAGGTCCAGCCAGCTGGATGATTCGTAGCCGGGTTCGCGCGCGTAGGCCAGGTCCAGGCCCACCAGTTCGGACAGGCGCAGGCCGCTGGAATAGAACAGTTCGAACATGGCGGTGTCGCGCAATTCGATGGCATGTCGCTGCTCGGCGCTCTGGCCGGTGACTTCCGCCGCGACGGGCGGGGTGTGATCGAGCAGGGCCTGCGTCTGGTCCACCGACAAGGCCTTGGGCAGGCCGCGCGGCGCCTTGGGGCCGCGTACGCCCGCGGCCGGATTGCCGGGCATGCCCACGCGCGGCGCCCACCATTGGTAGAAGCCGCGCCAGCTGGCCAGCAGGCGGGCCAGGCTGCGCGGGCTCATGCCCTGCGCGTGCAGTTGTCCCAGGTAGCGACGCACGTGCCCCTGCGACACGCGCTCGAGCGGCACGTCATCGGCCAGTTCGACCAGGTGGACGAGGTCCCGCCGGTAGGCGGCCAGGGTATGGGGGGAATAGCGGCGGCCCGAACCCAGGTGTTCGAGCCATTCCAGCATGGGCCGGGCCAGCGCCGGCCCCGTGGCCTCGGAACCGGGACGGGGATCGTCGGCCACGGTATGGGTCAGGCGCGCGGCGCCTCGGTCAGGAGGCGCGAGAGCGACGCGCTGGCCAGTTCACCGATGCGCGTCAGGAAGGTCGTGCCCATCGAGGGCGTGAAGCGCTCGGCGTCGGGCGATGCCAGCACCAGCAGGCCGAAGGCTTCGGGCGCGATGCCCACGCGCAGCGGGATCAGGGCCAGCGAACGCACTTCGCGATCGAGCCAGGCCGCGGCCTCGAAGCCCGAGTTGGGGCCGCAGTACGGCGACATCAGTCCATTGGCGAAGGTTCGCGCATCGGCCGAGACTTCTCCGCGCCAGGGGGCCTCGGCATCGCCCGGGGCGGTCTCGGCCCAGATGCGCAGCGCCACGTCGGGCACGCTGAAGATCTCGCCCAGGCCGCCGGCAACGGCGGCGGGCAGCGCCTGCGGATCGCTCTCCTTGAGCAGGCCCCGGCTCCACAGCAACAACCGGTCGGAGATGTGTTCGTTCTCGGAAGCGGCACGCACCAGTTCCGACACCCGCAGCTCCATGCCGCGCACGCGCTCGCGCAGCGCCAGCACCTGGCGCTCGGCCAGCGAGACGGCCTTGCCCTCGTGGGGATGGGGCACCTTCATGGTGGAGAACAGCTCGGCGTGCCGTTCGAAGAAATCGGTGTTGTCCTTGAGGTATTGCGCGACTTCGTTGGCGTCCATGTACGTTCCGGAATTCATTGTTGATTAAGGCAAGGGCGCGCGAAGCGCGTGGGGGGTGGATTCCCCCCCTCTAGCCCAGGAGGCGGTCGACGTCGACAGTGCCTTCGAACACGGTCACGGCCGGGCCGGTCATCAGCAGTTGCTCGCCGTCCCAGGCGATGGTCAGCACGCCGCCCCGCGTCTGCACGCGCACCGGCGACTCCAGCAGCCCCCGGCGGATGCCCGCGGCCACCGCCGCGCAAGCGCCCGTGCCGCAGGCCAGCGTCTCGCCCGCGCCGCGCTCGTAGACGCGCAGCCGGATGTCGTGGCGACCGACGACCTGCATGAAGCCGGCATTGACCCGGCGGGGAAAGCGCGGATGGCTCTCGACCCGCGGACCGACGGACGCCACCGGCGCCGCGTCGACGTCGTCGACCACCTGCACCGCATGCGGGTTGGAAATGCCCACGGCCGACACCCAGACGATGCGTTCGGCCTCGCCCGGCGCCGACACATCCAGCGGCCAGACGTCGTCCGCGCCTTCACGCCGCGGCGTCAGGCCCGCCGGATCGAACGGCACGGCGGCCGGATCGAAACTGGTGCGGCCCATGTCGACGCTGACCTCGCCATCGTCCTGTTCGTTCAGCACGATGATGCCGGTGCAGATCTCGGCGCGCACCGGATTGCGGTCGGTCAGCCCCTGCTCGTGCACGAAGCGCACGAAGCAGCGGGCGCCGTTGCCGCAGTGTTCGACCTCGCCGCCGTCGGCGTTGAAAATGCGATAGCGGAAGTCGGCATCGGAACGGGTGGGCCGCTCGACCAGCAGGATCTGGTCGGCGCCGATCCCGAACTGCCGATGGGCGAGCTTGCGCGCCCGCTCGGGGGTGAGCCGGATATCTTGGCGCACGCCGTCCAGGACGACGAAATCATTGCCCGCGCCATGCATTTTGGTGAAGTGCCAGGTCATGCCGGAATTATAGTCCGCGCCCAGGCACCACGCGCCGCCGGGGGCGGAGCTTGGTATTCTGGCGACTGGCCGGTCTACTGGAACTCGCAATGGCTCGTATCGTCCCCGACGGTTGGCGGGAAATCAACGCCACCGGCGCCGCCCGCCGGGAAATCGAAACCCTGGCCACGCTCGAACGCGGCCTGCCCGATTCCTACACCGTCTACCACGCCGTCCACTGGACCAACGTCGAGCACGGCTTCTCCGTCTATGGCGACATCGACTTCGCCATCGTCAACGCCGCCGGCGACCTGCTGCTGATCGAGCAGGTCAGCGGGTTTCTGGAGGAAACGCCCGAGGGGCTCTGCAAGAAATACCCCAGCCACAGCACCAACGTGCCGATACAGATCGCCCGCCAGCTGGCGGTGCTGCGCGGCCGGCTGGCCCGGCGCCCGCACCTGGACGCCATCCGCGTCGAATACCTGCTGTACTGCCCGGACTACTCGGTGCGCCACCCGGAAACCGCCGGCCTGTCGTCCGAACGCATCGTCGATGCCGCCGAACGCGACCGCCTGTGCGCGGTCATCCAGCTGGCGCTGCCGCAGGCGCCCGCCACCCAGGCCGCGCCCGCCGTGCGGCGCTTCCTGGACGACATCATCCAGCTCGAACCCGACGCCAACGCCCTGGTGGGGCAGGCGCGGGCGCTGGTCACCCGCATCTCGGGGGGCCTGGCGCACTGGGCGCGGCGGCTGGAGTTCGAGCCGTTCCGGCTGCATGTGGTGGGTACGGCGGGCTCGGGCAAGACCCAGCTGTCGCAAGCCGAATTCCGCGCGACGATCGATGCCGGGCGCCGGCCGCTGTACGTGTGTTTCAACCGGCCCCTGGCCGATCATTTCAACGGCATCGCGCCCGAAGGCGGCCTGGCCTGCACCTTCCACACGCTGTGCGACAAGGTGCTGCACGCCGCCGGCCAACCCGTGGACTTCTCCGGTCCGGACGCCTTCGACACCCTGGTGGCGCGCGCGGCGCGCGAAGAAGTTCCCGATTCGCTGCGCTTCGACACCATCATCGTCGACGAGGGCCAGGACTTCACCGACGAGTGGCGTGACCAGGTACTGCGCCACGCGCGGCCCCACTCCCGCATGATCTGGCTCGAAGACCCCATGCAGAACCTGTATGGCAAGCCGCCCGTGCATCTGCCGGGGTGGGTCACGCTGCGCGCCGACAGCAACTATCGAAGCCCGCGCAGCATCGTCAAGCTGCTGAACCGCCTCGCGCCCGATGGGCAACGCATCGAGGCGCGCGGCCCCATCGCGGCCGGCGGCCTGCACGTGCAGGTCTACGGCAATGAAGCGGAACTGCTGGCTCAAACCAAGAAGGCCATCTCGCAATGCCTGGCCGCGGGCTTCCAGCGTTCGGACATCGCCGTCGTCAGTTTCCGCGGGCGCGATAGTTCCGCGCTGCTCGGCCAGCCGCAACTCGGACCCCATGCCATGCGGACCTTCAGCGGCCGCTACGACCTGTTCGGCAAACCCGAGTTCTCGGCCGGAGAAGTGCTCATGGACTCGGTCTATCGCTTCAAGGGGCAGGCCGCGCCGGCCATCGTGTTCACCGAAGTGGATTTCGACCAGCTCGACGAGCGCACGGCGCGCAAGCTGTTCGTGGGAGCGACCCGGGCCATGCTGCGGCTGGAGCTGGTCGTTTCGCGACACGCGATGGAACATGGACTGGGGGCGCTGCTGCAGGACGTCGTCTGACAGCCGGCAGGATCTGCAGATGGCGATGGAGGTGGGCTTGGAGGCCCACTGCGCCAAGCCTATCCGGGTGCGATCGCTGATGGCGGCGGTCCGGGACGGGCTGGCAAAATCGGCCGCGCCGCGGTAACGCGATCTCTTCCCGGCGGCGCGGCGCTATTCCGTCACCTTGATCCCGGCCCGCTGGATCACCCGGTGCCACTTTTCCCCGTCGCTGCGGATCAGCGCGGCGAACTCCGCAGGCGTGTTGGCAACGACGTCGCCGCCCAGCGAGGTCATGACCTGACGCCTGACGTCCGGCGTGGAAAGAACCCTGGCCAGCGCCGCGTGCAGTTTCTGCACGACGGCGTCCGGCGTGCCTTTTGGCGCCACCAGCCCGTACCAGACGCTGGCCTCGAACCCGGGCACCCCGCTTTCGGCCACGGTGGGAATGTCGGGATAGCCGGACAGGCGCTTGTTGGATGTCACGGCCAGGACCCGCGCCTTGCCGGCCTGGACCATGGGCATGACGTCGTTGCCGAACACCATCTGGATCACGCCCGCCGCCAGTTCGTTGTTGCGCGTGGCGGTCGCCTTATAGGGCACGTGCACGGTCTGCACGCCCGCCATGTCGTTGAACAGCTCGGCCGCCAGGTGCGACGAGGTGCCGTTGCCGGACGAGCCCACGTTCAGCTTGCGCGGTTCGCGCTTGGCCAGCGCCACCAGCTCCGAAACGCTGGCGGCCGGGACACCGGCGTTTACCGCCAGGAAGAACGGCGTGGAAGCGACCACGGTGACCGGCTCGAAATCCCGCACCGGATCGTAGCGCAACTGACCGTACAGATAGGGGTTGATCGACAGCGTCGTCACCGTGGCCATCAGCAGTGTGTAGCCGTCGCCCGGCGATCGGGCGACTTGCTCGGCGGCCAGCATGGTGCTGGCGCCGGGTCGGTTCTCGACGATGACCGTCTGGTGCAGTTCGTGGCCCAGCCGGTCGGCCACGATGCGAGACAGCTGATCTGCCGCCCCGCCGGGCGCGTGCGCGCAGATGATGCGCAAGGGCTTGTCGGGATACTCCGCCGCCGCGGGCAGCGCCGCGCACGAGAACACACATACGGAAAGCAGGCACATCCGCCTGGCGAAAAGGGTGCGAACCGTCATGATCGGTGTCTCCGGAATGGCTGTTATCGTGAGAGCCCGCCCGCTCGGCCGGAACGCACCGCGCGGGCCGGCCGGGTGCGAAATGCGGGCCGACGAAGACGGCATCGGCATCCGGCCAGGGTCAGCCCCTAATGTGTTGAATAAGCGATGCGGGCACAATCCATTTAAGCTCATGGGAGCGTGAGTTTTCATCACAAACGATGCGCCGTCTGCCCCCCTTGAACGCCATACGCGCCTTCGAAGCCGCCGCCAGGCATCTGAGCTTCACCAAGGCCGCCAGTGAGCTTTGCGTCACGCACGGCGCCGTCAGCCGGCAGGTCGCGGCGCTCGAACACCACCTGGGCCTGCAGCTGTTCCGCCGGCTCAACCACCAGATACAGCTCACCGACGAGGGCCGCACGCTGCTGGCCGAGGTCGGCCCGGCGCTCGACCGCATCGCCCTGTCCACCTATGCGCTGACCCGCAAGGCCGGCCGGGTGGTGCTTTCGATCAACGCTCCACCCACGTTCACGATGAAATGGCTGATTCCGCGCATGTCGGGCTTTCAGCGCCGGCATCCCGAGGTGGAATTGCGCCTGACCACCAGCATCGCGCCGGTGGAGTCCATGGCGTTGCCCGAACTCGATGCGGTGATCCGCCGGCTGCCCGCGCCGCTGGCCCGTTTCGACAGCCGCGAATTCCTGCGCACCAACCTCGTGGCGGTATGCGCGCCCGAGATCCTCGAGCGCGCGTCCATCCGCGGCAGCCAGGACCTGGCGCGGCATACGCTGATCAACGCGTCCACGCATCCGCATGCCTGGGAACAATGGTTCGCGGCGGCCGGCCTGGAAGCGATCACGCCGGGCGGGCTGCTGATGTTCGAGGAGATGTACTTCGCGCTCCAGGCCGCGGTCGATGGTCTGGGCATCGCGCTGGTGCCGGAGCCGCTGGCGGTGGACGACAT
Source organism: Pigmentiphaga sp. GD03639 (assembly GCF_029845405.1). Taxonomy (NCBI): domain Bacteria; kingdom Pseudomonadati; phylum Pseudomonadota; class Betaproteobacteria; order Burkholderiales; family Alcaligenaceae; genus Pigmentiphaga; species Pigmentiphaga sp. GD03639. The sequence goes on along the minus strand of NZ_JAOCLR010000006.1, from coordinate 111,797 downwards.
CGCCGCGGGAAGGCTGGCGGCGCCGCTGGGCGCACCGCGCGTCTACGACCCGAGCTACTACCTGATCGCGTCGCCGCACACCACCCACCGGGCGCTGCTGGACGACTTCACCGAGTGGCTGTGCGAGCAGGGCGACGAATCCGATCGCCTGTGCGTCGAGGTGCTGGGCCAGCGGCATCGCCGCTAAGGCCATGCGTCGGCGGACACGCGGGTCGTGCCGGCGCGACACGCGCTACACGCTTTCCGGCGGCTCGCGATAGGGCACGGCCTGCTTGCTCATCCGCCAGATCATGCGCGCCGAGGGCACGGCGCGCTCTTCCAGCAAATGGCCGACCAGGCCGCCGGCGCGCGACACCACCGAATAGCAGCGCATCGCCTCGACCGGGATACCGATCTCCAGGAACAGCGCGCCCATCGCGCCGGTGGCGTTGATGGTCAGGTGGCGGCCGTAGACGCGATCGACCACCCCGCCCAGTTGCTCCAGTAGCGCCACGTAGCGGCCGGCCTGGCCGGCCTCGCGGGCGACCTGCAGCAGGCGCGGCGTGCGCGGATCGTCGGGCTTGTGCGTGGCATGGCCGAAACCCGGCGCTGGCAGGCGCTGTCCGCGCAACCGGGCGACGCGCGTCTCCATGGCCTGCTCCAGCTCCTCGGCCGGCGCCGCGGCCTCGATCTCCAGCAACAGGCGCGCGCAATTCTCGGTCGTGCCCGCGAACACGCTGCCGATGGCCAGCAACCCGCTCGCCACCGCCACCTGCGGCTCCTCCGGCACGCTATCGGCCATCAGCCGGGCGATCACGGCGCTCGGCGTCAGCCCATGCTCCATCAGCGTCACCAGGCACGCATCCAGCACCCGCACCTGCCCCGCCTGCGGCATGCGCCCGCAAGTCAGGAAATACAGCATCTCGGTGAAGCTGCAATGCCCCACCAGCTCATTGATCAGGTCCTTGCCCCGCACCCGCACCGACGTCGCATCCGAATACCCCGTATGCGTATAAGGCCCCTCGGCACCCCGGTCAGCCATCACGACTCCCTTTTCCGTTCGTCCCTCATTAGCCACGCGATGCACTGTATGGTTTCCCAGGGCACCGCGGATCCGGCTTTGCCGGTCCGCCAGTGCCGCCCCTTGAGGGGCGCGGCGTAGCCGCGTAGAGGTGGGCTTCCCTTCCGGTCCGCCAGTGCCGCCCTCTGGGGGCCGCGCGTCAGCGCGTAGGGGAGGTCATCTCCAGGGCTATACCAGTTTTGCGTAGCCCACCAAGGTCTTGCCGAACTGCGACTCGCACTGGGCATGGCCATCGTCGTCGATGGAGACCTTCAGCTCGTCGCCGGGGCAGACCGGGGCAACGAACTTGACCGAGATCTCGCCGCGAGTGTGCCAGTCCTTGCCGTACTTGCGCGCGGCCAGGTCGGCCACGTAGCCCAGGTACATCAGGCCGTGCCCGAGCGTACCGCGAAAGCCGCGCGCTTTGGCGTATTCGTCGTCGTAGTGCAGGATGTCGTTGTCGCCGTTCAGGCGGCCGTAGGCGTCGAACATTTCCTGGGTCTGCGGGATGGTGCGTTCCATGGCGTCCTCATTCGGGAAAGGCGGAGGTGTGTACGATGCTGGTCAGTTTCTGGCCGTCGGCGCGGCGGAAGTCGACCGAATAGCAGATGTACTTGCGGCCCTTCTTCTCGTACTTGTCTTCGAGCCGGCCCGAGCCGATGACTTCGGTTTCCTCGTCGGCCCAGATCGGGTGATGGAAGGAGAAGGTATTGCCGATCATGATGCCGCCCTGCTGCGGCGGATATTTGCGGTACATCACCGCCATCAGGTAGACCGCCACCACATTGGGCGGCGCGGCGCGGCGGCCGTCGATCACGTAGGCTTCGGGCGTGCCGCTGACCACCGACAGGTATTCGTCGATCACGTCCGGCGTGATGGTGAAGCGCAGTTCGGGAAACTCCGCGCCGATCTGCCAATCCTTGAACAGGGCGGCGGGCAGGTCCCCTTCGCGGGGCTTGACTTCGCTGGGTCGCGTCATGCTGGTCCTCCTTCGGAAATGACACGTTGTTGAACGAGCTGGTCGATGGCGGCATCGTCGTAGCCGCACAGGCGCCGCAGCGTGGCGCGCGAGTCCGCGCCCAGCGCCGGGGGATAGGACAGGGGTTCGGCCCCCGCGTACTTGAAGGGATTGCCCAGGAAGCGCAAGGTCTTGCCCGAGCGCGGATGTGGCAGTTCCTCGACCATGGCGCGCAGCCGGGCGAGCGGCTGCTCGACCGCGTCGGCGACGCTGTTCACCGGCGCCGCCGGCACGCGCGACGCGAACAAATGCTCGGCCCACTCGGTCGAGGCGCGCGCGGCGAATACCTCGTTCAGGATGGCGGTCAGCGCCTCGACGTTCTCCACCCTGTCCTTGGCCAGCTTGAAGCGCGGATCCTCGGCAAGATCGGTGCGGCCGATGGCCGCGCAAAAGGTCTGCCAGAACTGCTGGCCGGTCGGCGAGACCGCGATGAAGCGGCCGTCCAGGCACGGGTAGATGTCGCTGGGCGCGATGACCGGGTGGCGCGCGCCGTTGGCGGTTGGCACCTCCCCAGACAGGAAATAGTTTTGCGCCTGCCAGGTCAGCAGCGCGAGCTGGCAATCCAGCAGCGAGACCTGCACCAGATCGCCGCGGCCCGACTTGAGCGCCTTGAGCATGCCGCCCACGCAGGCCAGCGCGAGATACAGCCCGCCCGCCAGGTCGGCGATCTGGTAGCCCACCCGCACCGGCCGGCCGCCGGGCTCGCCCGTCACGCTCATCACGCCGCTGAGCGCCTGAACGATCAGATCGAAGGCCGGCGCGCTGGCATAGGGGGGCTGGTCATGCAGGCCGATCAACTGGGCGATGCACAGCCGGGGGTTGATGGCCAGCAAGGTGTCGCGGTCCAGCCCCAGCCGCCTGGGCACGTCGGGCGCGAAGCCGTAGAGCACGGCGTCGCTGCGGCGCACCAGATCGTAGAACACCTCGCGGCCCTTCGGGTTCTTGAGATCCAGCGCCAGGCTGGACTTGCCCCGGTTGACCGACAGGAAAAAGCCCGGGTCGCCCTCGAACTCCATGGCATGGCGCGACACCTGGCGCGCCATGTCGCCTTCGAGCGGCTCGATCTTGATGACCTCGGCGCCGAGCTGCGCCAGCAACTGGCCGGCGAACGGGCCGCCGAGCACCCAGGTCAGGTCCAGGACAGTGAATGATGAAAGCATGCTCTCTCCGTGCTCCGGCACGATGGCTTGCCGGTGGAGAGATCATGCGCAGGGCGGACGCCGCGCTCAATCGAATAAGTCGGGGAGGGGCGTGAGGAAAACTCACGTGGAGGGGCTGGCGGCCTCGTGCCCGGCAGCGGAGCGAAAGTCTTCAATCCACCGTCGCGCCCGACTCCCTCACCACCGCCCCCCGCTTGGCGATCTCGCTCCGGATGAAGCGGCTGAAGGATTCGGGCGAATCGCCCACGGGCTGCATGACTTGAGCCAAGGCTCTTGAAGAGTTCGCCGGCAATGTGCATCGAGGTGCCATTGCCGGCCGAACCGCGATTCACCTTGCCCGGATGCTTGCGGACGTAAGCCAGGAACTCGCCCATATTGGACACCGGCACGGTGGTCGGATTGACCAGCAGCACCAGCGGATAGGACACCACCTGGGAGATTGGCGCGAAATCCTTCAACGCGTCGTAATTGAGCTTGCGATACAGCGCGGGATTGATGCCATGCGTGCTGACTGAACCCATCAGCAGCGTGTAGCCGTCGGGCTCGGCGCGCGCGACGGTCTCGGAGGCGATCACGCCGACGCCCCCTCCGCGGTTCTCCACGATGAAAGGAACTCCCATGTCCTGCGACAGCTTTTCCCCAAGCAGCCGTGCGACCAGATCGGTCGGGCCGCCGGGCGCGGCGCCGACGATGATGCGCACGGCTTTGGAGGGATAACCATTCTGGGCCGGCGCGGGACCGGCGAACGCGATGGCGCAGGCAAGCGGGACGTAGCGTAGCAGGGAATGCATGAAGATCTCCTCGTCGCCAGGCGGCGGTTGCGCCGGGCTGGTGGCACGCCTGGGGCTAGGGCGGCCACGTGCGCGTGGAGCTGGAGGACAACCTGTACCTGTCGCAAGGCGTGCAGGCCCGCAGCAACGCGGAACTGGTCGAGCGCGCGGTGCAGATCCTGCACGCGCTCGACATGGACCCGGCCGCGCCCGACGAGGCGCGGCGCCTGATCGGCCTGCCGCCGCGATGACCACGGAAGAACCGTTGCGCGTCGCGCTGGCGCAGGTGCGGCCGGGTCCGGACCGTGCCGACGACGTCGAAACCGCCGTGCGCAACCTCGCGCGGGAGCTGGACATGTGGGTGCTGCTGGGCTCGCTCGTGGTTCCCGACGGACCGCGCCACATGTTCAACCGCAGCCTGCTGTTCGATGCCGCAGGCCGCCTGGCCGCCCGCTACGACAAGCTCCACCTGTTCGACGCCACGCTGGCCGGCGCGCGCATCTTCGTGGTCCCCCGCCCGCGCCACCGGCGCCGCCCACTGGCATGCGCTGCTGCGCGCCCGTGCCATCGAGAACGGCGCCTTCGTGCTGGCGCCCGCGACCTGCGGCGACAGCCCCGGCGGCCGGGCCAGCTACGGCCACAGCCTGGCGCTGGACCCCTGGGGCGACACGCTGGGCGAACTGGGCGACGAGCCCGGCTGCCTGACCGTGCCGCTGGACCTGGCCGCCGTGACTCGGGTCCGCGCGGAGCTGCCCGGCCTGTCCCACGAGCGCGCGTTCAGCCTGCGGCTGGCGGGCCCTTCCCCACTTGTTCCCTCCGACGGAATGCCTCATGACACAACCGCATGAACAGCGCTCGCCCGCCCGGCCGAGCCAGCCCCCGAACCTTCGCTCGCGCTACGTCGATGCCGCCGCCATGGCCTGGCACCCGACGGACTTCCCCGGCATCGACATGAAGATCCTGTATGCCGATGCCGACAGCGGCATGTCGACCATCCTGTTCCGGATGGCGCCCGGTTCGGTCGTGCCCCTGCACGAGCACACGGCGCTGGAGCAAACCTACATCCTGTCCGGACGCCTGGTGGACGACGAGGGCGAGGTGGGTCCGGGGGGCTTCGTCTGGCGGCCGGGCGGCAACATCCACATCGCCCGCGCCCCGGAAGGGGCGACCTTCCTGTCGGTCTTCATGAAGCCCAACCGCTTCTTCGGCGGGGCGAAGTTCTTCACCGAGTGATGCCCGCGCGTCATGCCGCCGGCGGGGTCTCGCCGCGTGGCGCCTTGTAGCGGTTGTAGCCCCACAGGTATTGCTCGGGACAACGCCGGATCATGGCCTCCATGCCGGCATTGACCCAGGCGGCCTGGTCTTCGGCCGTCTCGGGCACCGGGCCGGGTAGCCGCACGAAATGGACCTTCCAGCCCTGCCCGCCGGGCAGTCGCTCGCCCGCCGCCAGCACCACGGCGGCGCCGGTCTGCGCCGCCAGCCGGCCGGGCAGCACCATGCTGAAAGCGGGTTTGCCGAAGAACGGCGCCCAGACGCCTTCGCCGTTGCCGGGCACCTGGTCCGGCAGGATGCCGATGGCCTCGCCACGGCGCAGGGCCCGCACCAGTTGGCGCACCCCCTGCAGGTTGGCGGGCGCGGTGTCCAGGTTCGGACCGCGCCGGCCGCCCTCGACCAGCTGCGATACCCAGGCCTTGCGCGGCGGCCGGTAAAGCACCGTGATGGGGCCGCCCCGGTGGGCGTAGTAACGCGCCGCGACCTCGAAGCAGCCCAGGTGCGGCGTCAGGAACAGGATGCCCTTGCCCTCGTCCAGCGCGCCCTGCACCGCGTCCCAGTCGTCGGTGCGGCACTCGGCCAGCGCCCGGTCGGGACGGAACCAGACGCGCGGGATCTCCAGCGCGCCCTCGCCCGCGGCGGCGGCCGAGCGGCGCGCGAAATCCTCGCCTTCATAGCCGCCCAGGGCGGCGTTGGCGCGCAGGCGCGCGGCATAGTCGGCGGAACCGCGATACACCAGCAGTCCCAGACAGCGCCCCAGGCGGTGCAGCCAGCCCAGCGGCAGCCGCGCGAGCAAACGATAGAAAGTCAGCAGCATCGAACGATCCGAACCTCGAATGACAAGCCCCGCCGCCACGTTGCCGGCAAGGGGGGTGGGCTCCATCGGGATTTTCCCCTAAAATGGAAAAGATCGCCGAGTTAACAGACAACTTGCGGGGCGATCGCGGCGCCGGCCCGTCCGGTGCGCGCATAAATGCCGCTAAAGCGTCGCTGCTCGCCACAGGTCCAAGACCCAGCAACGTGCAACACGCCGCGGAACCGATAGCCGGCGTGCGCGCCGGTCAGCTTTCAAAGGACTATCGAGTGGCCAATTCCTACCTCTTCACTTCGGAATCCGTCTCCGAAGGACACCCCGACAAAGTCGCCGACCAGGTCTCCGACGCCATCCTGGACGCCATCCTCGCGCAGGACCCGACCTCGCGCGTGGCTGCGGAAACGCTGTGCAACACCGGCCTGGTCGTGCTGGCGGGCGAGATCACCACGCGCGCCAACGTCGACTACATCCAGGTCGCCCGCGACACCATCAAGCGCATCGGCTACGACAACACCGACTACGGCATCGACTACAAGGGCTGCGCGGTACTGGTCGCCTACGACAAGCAGTCGCCCGACATCGCCCAGGGCGTGGACCGCGCCTCGGACGACTACCTGAACCAGGGCGCCGGCGACCAGGGCCTGATGTTCGGCTACGCGTGCAGCGAAACGCCCGACCTGATGCCCGCGCCGATCTGGTATTCGCACCGCCTGGTCCAGCGCCAGAGCGAACTGCGCAAGGACGGCCGCCTGCCGTGGCTGCGTCCCGACGCCAAGTCGCAGGTCACCTTCCGCTACGTCGACGGCAAGCCGGTCGAGGTCGACACCGTGGTGCTGTCCACGCAGCACTCGCCGGACGTCAGCCAGGACACCATCCGCGAAGCCGTCATCGAAGAGATCATCAAGAAGACCTTCCCCGATGGCCTGATCACCGACAAGACCCGCTACCTGGTCAACCCCACCGGCCGCTTCGTCATCGGCGGCCCGCAGGGCGACTGCGGCCTGACCGGCCGCAAGATCATCGTCGACACCTACGGCGGCGCGTGCCCGCACGGCGGCGGCGCGTTCTCGGGCAAGGACCCGTCCAAGGTCGACCGTTCGGCCGCGTATGCCGCCCGCTACGTGGCCAAGAACATCGTCGCCGCGGGCCTGGCCACGCGCGCGCAGATCCAGGTCAGCTACGCCATCGGCGTGGCCGAGCCCATCAACATCACGGTCGACACCTACGGCACCGGCGTCATCCCCGACGACCAGATCGCCAAGCTGGTGCGCGAGCACTTCGACCTGCGTCCGAAGGGCATCGTCAACATGCTGGACCTGCTGCGCCCGATCTACCAGAAGTCGGCCGCCTACGGCCACTTCGGCCGCTCCGAGCCCGAGTTCAGCTGGGAAGCCACCGACAAGGCGGCGGCGCTGCGGTCGGCGCGGTAACGCCTCGCTACCCGCCGAAGTCTCCGTAGACTTCGCGCGGATTGCGGACCAGGATCCGTTCGAGCACCGAACGGTCCTCCACCCACTCGGCCAGCAGGTCGAACAGGTCGCCGTCGTTGGGCATGCCCCTGCCCTGCATGTTCGTGTGGGGCCAGTCGCTGCCCCACAACAGGCGTTCGGGCGCATGGCGCACCAACGCGCGCGCCAGAGGCGTGACGGCGGCATAGGGGTAGTCCTGTGCCGTGCTGCGCATGGGGCCGGAGATCTTCACCCAGACACGCCCGGTATCCAGCAGCTCCAGCAGCCGCCGGAAGGCCGGCTGCTCCACCCCGCCCGCGGCGGGAATGCAGGCGAAGTGGTCCAGCACGATGCGGTTGGGCAGCCGCAGCAGCGCATCGGCATGTTCGACCAGGTCGGTGCCATGCGGATAGAACTGGACGTGCCAGCCGAACTCGGCGATCAGCTCGGGGATGCGCGGCGACGACAATCGGGGCAAGGCGCCGCGATGGCCGTGGCTGACGAAGCGGGCGCCGCGCACGCCCAGCGCGTCGAGCTCGGCCACGCGCGCGCGGTCCACGTCGTCGGGCAGCAGCGCCACGCCGCGAAAGCGGTCCGGGAAGCGCCGCAGCACTTCGGCCAGGTGGTCCGGGTTCTGGCCGTAGCCGGCGCCGCTGACCACCACCGCGCCGGACAATCCCAAGGTGTCCTGCAAGGCGATGTTGGTTTCGGGCAGCGCGTCCGCCGAGCGATACTTGCTGCCCGGATGGAACGGATAGCGGCTGGCGGGTCCGAACAAGTGCACATGGCAATCGATGGCGCCCGCCGGCGCGGCCAGCCGGGGCTTGCGCGGGTGCGGGTCGGGCGGCGGCGTCAGCGGAAGCGCGTCCTGGCCGGACATGGGGTTCTCCATCAGTCCGCGGTGATGCGGGCACGCCGCACCACGTCCTTCCATTGCCGGATCTCGGCCGAGATCATGCCGGCGAAGTCCTCGGGCGTGCTGGTCCTGGGCTCCACGCCCGCCGCCTGCAACTGGCTGTTCCAGGCGGGGTCCTTGCCGATATCCGCCATCGTCCGGTGCAACACGTCGATCACCTCGCGCGGCGTGCCCGCCGGCGCCAGCACGCCCAGCCACAGGATGCCTTCGTAGCCCGGCACGCCGGACTCGGCGATGGTCGGCACCTCGGGCAGCAACGCGGAGCGCTTCGCGCTGGCGATGGCCAGCGGCTTGATCCGTCCGCTGGCGAAATGGGGCTGCGAGGTGGTGACGGTGTCCATCTTGACCGCGATCTGGCCACCCAGCAGGTCGTTGAGCGCCGGCGCCGCCCCCTTGTAGGGCACGTGCACGACTTGGATGCCCAGTCTCTCCAGCAGGAGTTCCATCGTGACGTGGGGCAGCGTGCCGTTGCCTGCCGAACCGTAGGTCAGCTTGCCCGGGTTCTTGCGGGCGAAATCGACGAAGCCCTTGAAGTCGTCGAAGGGCTGCTGGCCGTTGGCCACCAGCAGCTCGGGGATCTGCGCGATGAGTCCGATGGGCGCGAAGTCCTTTTCCGTATCGAAGGACAGGCGTGGCGTGATCGCCGGATTGATGGTGTGGTTGGGCGTGGTGAACAGCAGTGTGTAGCCGTCGGGCGCCGCGCGGGCGACGCGCTGGGTGGAGATCACGCCACCGGCGCCAGGAACGTTCTCGACCACGAACTGAGCGTCGAGCCGCCGGCCGAGCTGCGCGGCCAGCATGCGCGCCACGGCGTCCACCGAACCGCCGGCCGAGAACGGCACCACCATCGTGACCGGCCGGGACGGATAGCGGGCAGCCTCGGCCGGCGCGGCCAGTGCCAGGCTGGCGCCGAGGCAGGCGGCGGCATGCAGCCACGCGCGACGGACAGGGTATGGGCACGGCATCGGGTCTCGCCTCCTGGTTTGCGGGACGCTGAGCTTAGAGGCGGTGGCCGACCCGCCTCAAATGATTGTTTTGCACCAGTCCATGAATTCCTTGCATGCCGCCCCGCTCGTGATGATGATGTCGCTGTGCCGTTTTCCTTCCGACGAGGCATCCATGCAAATCGATTTCCTCGGCATGCAGGCCTTTCTCTGCATCGTCGAGCAAGGCGGCTTCCTGCCGGCCGCCACGCACCTGAACCTGTCCCAGACAGCGGTCAGCCATCGCCTGCGCAAGCTGGAGGACAGCCTGGGCATGAAGCTGCTGACGCGCACCACGCGCGCGATCACGCTGACCGATGCCGGCCGCGCCCTGCTGCCGCGCGTGCGCAAGGCCATGCAGGAGCTGGAGCTGTCCTACGATACCGTGCGCCAGCACGCGGGCAGCGCGCCGCACTGGCTGGTGTTCGGCTGCCTACCGACCCTGGCGGCCACCCAGTTGTCGCCGGCGCTGCTGCGCTTCGCGACGCAGCATCCGGACATCTCGGTGCGCGTGCTGGACGATTCCATCGGCGAGATCGCCGAGCACGTGCACAACGGCACCGCGGCCTTCGGCGTGTCGCTGGCCAGCTCGAACCGGTTCGGGCTGGACATGGACGTGTTCGCCGAAGAACCGTTCGTGCTGGCCTGCCCGCCCCGCCACCGCCTGGCACGGGCCAGGGAAGTGGATTGGGAGCGCCTGCGCGGCGAACCCCTGATCCGTATCAGCCTGCCCGCCGGCAACGCGGCCACCATCGACGATGCGCTGGGCGATCGCCGCCTGCAGTTCCGCTGGGCCTACGAGGCCCAGCACACGTCGATCGCACTGGATTTCGTCGCCAACGGGCTGGGGCTGACCGTGGTGCCGGCGCTGTCGGCCACCAGGGCGCCCGGCGTGGTCACGCGGCCGCTGGCCGGTCCCTCGGTGGCACGTCATCTGGCGGTGGTCACGCGCCACGGCGCCGTGCTCGCTCCGGCCGCGCAGGCCATGCGCGACCTGCTGGTGGCCGAGATCCGGGACCGCCTGGCGGCCGTCCATGAACAGCGCGCATGAATCCGCCAAACAATTCATTTGTCCGCGCCACCCCGGTTGCCTAGACTGGCGGCGAATCGACGGTCCTCCCGCATGCCTCGGCACGGGCCCGGACCGCGCCACGAGGAGACCGCCATGTTCCACCGCGCCGCGCGGCCCATTGCCGCCGCGCTGATGTTCGCCGCCACCGCCCCGCTACACGCGCAGGACGACCGCTACCCCGAGCAGCCCATACGCGTGGTCGTGCCCTTCGGCGTCGGCGGGCTGGCCGACATCTCGCTGCGCCTGGTCACGCAGCGCCTGTCCGAACGCCTGGGCCAGCAGGTCGTGGTCGAGAACAAGCCCGGCGCGGGCGGCGTGGTGGCCGCCAACGCCGTACTGGGCGCGCCGCGCGACGGCTATACGCTCGCGCTGTTCGCCAACGGCACGGCGATCAGCAAGACCCTCTTCAAGCTGCCCTACGACCTCGTCGCCGATTTCGAACCCGTCTCCACCGTCGCCTACTTCGACCTGGTGCTGCTGACCAACGCCAAGGGCAAGCTGCAATCCCTGCCCGCGCTGCTGGCCGAGGGCAGGAAACGCCAACTGGTGCTGGGCACCATCAACCCGGGCAGCACGCAGAACCTGTCGGCCGAACTGTTCAAGTCCATGGCCGGCATCGATGCCATGGTCGTGCCCTTCAAGAGCACGCCCGAAGTGCTGACCGCCTTGCTGCGCGGCGACGTCGACGTGATGTTCGAGTCCTATGCGGCGCTCAAGGGCGCCATCACGTCGGGCCAGGCAACGCCGATCGCGGCCACCGGCAGCCGCCGCTCGAGCTGGCTGCCCAAGGTGCCCACCGTGGCCGAGAGCGGCGTGCCCGGCTACGAAGTCGCCGGCTGGAACGCCTTGTTCGCACCGGCCGGCACGCCGCCCCGCAGGCTGGACCGCCTGAACGCCGCGCTGAACGAAGTACTGCGCGAACCCGCCATCCGCCAGCGCCTGGAGGAACTCGGCACGCAGGCCCAGGGCAGCACGCGCGAGGAGCTGGAGGACGTGTTCAGGCGTGACATCGCCAAGTGGGCCGACGTCATCCGCAAGGCGGGCATTCCCATGCAACAGAACTAGCAGGAGCTTTTCCGTGACCTTCGCGACTTCCCCGGCCGACGCGGTACTGGTCGATGCCCACGTCCACGTCTTCACGCGCGACATGCCGCTCGTGCCCAACCCGCGGCACAGCCCGGACTACAGCTTCACGGTGGAGCAACTGCTGGACACCATGGACCGGCATGGCGTGCACTACGCCGTCATCGCCGCCGCCAGTCCCTGGGGGGATTACAACGACTACGTGCTCGAGTCCCTGGGCAAGTCGGCGCGATTGCGCGGAACCATCATCACCGACCCCGCCGTGGAGAAGGTCTCGCTGGATGCCATGCACGCCGCCGGCATGCGGGGCGTGCGGCTGCCTTTCATCGGCCTGCCGGAACTGCCCGACCTGGACTCGTGGAACTATCGCAAGTTCCTGCGCCGGCTGGTGGACCTGGACTGGCACGTGCACGTGCACATCGAGGGTCCCCGGCTGCCGGCGGTGCTGCCCTTGCTCGAGCAATCCGGCGTGAAGATCGTCATCGATCACATCGGCCGGCCCGATCCGGTCTCGGGAACGGCCAGCGAAGGTTTCCAGGCCATGCTGCGGTCGGTCCGCAAGGGCCGCACCTGGGTGAAGCTGTCGGGCGCCTACCGGCTGGGAGCCAATGCCCGCGAATGCGCGCAGGCGCTGTACCGCGAAGTGGACGTGGACCGGCTGATGTGGGCCAGCGACTGCCCCTTCGTGGGCGCGGAATCGACCATGACCTACGAGGCCGCCATCACGTGGCTGGAAGAGACGATCCCGGACCCGGCCGACCGGCGCCGCATCTTCGGCGGCAACGCGCTGCGCTTCTATTTCTCCTGAATCCCCGCGGCCAACGCGAAACGCATAAGCATCGTCGTTTTTATTCGTTGGCCCCGCGGAGCCCGGCACCTAGGATGAACGGTCCGACTGCGCAGCGATTCGTCCTGCGCGCACCTGTCCTGGCCGGCGGCCCCGTCCGCCCGGCGCGCGTGTCCTCATGGCTCCCATACTCCTTCGTTCCCTGTCCCGCCTGGGCATAGCCCTGGCTTTCGGCGCCGCCTCGCTAGGCGCGGCCGCCCAACCTTCCTATCCCGACAAGCCGGTCCGTATCGTCGTGCCCTATCCGCCCGGCGGCACGGCCGACATCCTGGGACGGCTACTGGCCGAACGCCTGGCCCCGGAACTCGGCCAGCCCGTGCTGGTCGAGAACCGCGCCGGCGGCGGCACCGCCATCGGCGCCCGCTACGTGGCCGGCGCGCCGGCCGACGGCCATACGCTGTTCGTCGGCACGAGTACCTCGCATGCCATCAATCCGGCGTTGCAGTCCGACATCGGCTACGACCCGGTGCGCGACTTCGCCGCGGTGGCGGCGGTGGCGGAAGTGCCCTACGTCATCGTCTCGCATCCCAAGCGCGGGTTCCGCACCCTGAAGGACCTGGTGTCCTATGCGCGCGCCCATCCGGGCGAGCTGAACTACTCGTCGGCCGGCACCGGTTCGTCCAACCACTTGGGCGGCGAGCTGTTGGGCTCGGTCGAGCGGATCCGCATCACGCACATTCCCTACAAGGGCAGCGCCCCCGCGCTGAACGACCTGCTGGCCGGTCAGGTCGACTTCATGTTCGATCTGGCCCCGACCGCGCAGCAACACGTGCGCGCCGGCCGGCTGACGGCCCTGGCCGTTACCGCCGCGCATCGCAGCGCCGTGCTGCCCGACGTACCGACCACCGCCGAAGCCGGCGTCCCGGGGGCGCAGATCACCGCCTGGTTCGGCGTCTTCGCGCCGGCGGGGCTGCCCGCCGGCATCCAGCAGCGGCTGGCGCAGGCCCTGACGGCCATCCTGGCCCAGCCCGATACCCGCAAGCGCCTGGCCGACCTGGGCACCAACCCCATGGCCCAGCAAGGCGCGGCCTTCCAATCCTTCGTCGCGCGGGACTACGCGCACTGGAAGGCCCTGGTCGCGCAGGCCGGCATCAAGGCGGACTGAGGAAGAAATCCATGTCCGACCGCAAGCTGCACCTGGCCGCCTTCGCCGCGGCCGGCCCCGTATCTGGCAACCACGGCGGCTGGCGCTATCCCGGCGCCGACCTCGATCTGCTGTCCGGCCGCTACTACCGCAAGCTGGGCCGCAAGCTCGAGGCCGCCTGCTTCGACCTGCTGTTCATCGCCGACATCCTGGCCATTCCCACCCGGCTGGAAAACAGCCTGGACAGCCAGTTGCGCTACGGCGCGCTGGGCGCGCTGCGGCTGGAGCCGCTGTCGGTGCTGTCCCTGATCGCCGGGCACACCGAGCACCTGGGGCTGGCCGCCACGGTCTCCACCACCTATTTCGAGCCCTATGACGTGGCCCGCTCACTGGCCACGCTGGACCACCTGAGCGACGGCCGCGCGGCCTGGAACATCGTCACCTCGTTCCAGCATGCCGAGGCACGCAACTTCGGCCGCGACGACCACATCGGCCACGACGACCGCTACGACCGGGCCGACGAATTCCTGGAAGTGGCCTGCAAGCTGTGGAACAGTTGGGACGACGGCGCGCTGGTGCGCGACGCGCAGGCCCCCCTGTTCGCCGATCCGGCCAAGGTGCGGCCCATCGACCATCACGGCCGCTGGTTCAACGTGGAGGGCCCGCTGAACGTCAGCCGGCCTCCGCAGGGCCGGCCGGTGTTCATCCAGGCCGGCGCCTCCAGCCGGGGCAAGGATTTCGCCGCGCGCTGGGCCGACGTAATCTTCGTCACCCATGCCTCGCTGGAGTCCGCGCGCGAGTTCTACCGCGAGATGAAGGAACGCGCCGCTGCGCTGGGCCGCGATCCGGACGGGCTGAAGATCCTGCCGGGCATCGCTCCGCTGACGGGGGAGACAGCCGAGATCGCGCGCGCCAAGGATGCGCTGCTGACCGGCCTGGCCGACGCCAAGGCGGGCCTGTCCACCCTCGCCTATCACCTGGACATCGACCTGTCGCAGTTTCCGCAGGACACGCCCCTGCCCGAGATCGAACAGCCAGGCATACACGGGCACTACAAGGAAGTGGCCGAGCTGACGCGCAAGCACGGCATGTCGCTGGCGCAGATCGGCAAGCAGTACGCGATCAAGACGAACCGGGACTTTATCGGCGGCTACCGCGAGGTGGCCGACCGCATCGAGCAATGGTTCACGCGGGGAGCCTGCGACGGCTTCATGATCCAGATCCCCTATCTGTTCGGCGGGCTGGACGATTTCGCCAATCTCGTGGTGCCGGAGCTGCAGCGCCGCGGCCTGTTTCGCACCGCCTACGAGGGCACGACGCTGCGCGACCGGCTCGGCCTGGCCCGGCCCTAGCGCGTATTTACGCGCCTTCCTCGACATCGACAGGAGTCTTCCCATGCCCAACCAGGCCCTGGCCACTTCCGCCGGCCAACCCGGCACCTGGCTGCTGAAGTCCCGCCACAACTACCTCGTGTCCAGCGCGACGCCCGAGCGCGGCGGCACAGGCGAACCGTGGGTGGCCGGCGAACTGCTGGTGGCCGCGCTGGCCAGTTGCGCGGCCTCGATCGTGACCCATGCCGCCGCCCGCGACGGCGTGGCCTTGCATCATCTGGACGTGGCGGCCGCCTCGGCGCGGGACGAAAACGAGGCCGGGCGCTACGCTTCCATCACGCTGGATTTCGACCTGCGCGGCCCGACCCGGGAGGAGGCCGAACGCCTGGTCGAGGAATTCCAGGCGGCCTGCCCCATCTACGGGACGCTGTCGCGCGGCGCCCCGCTGCACGTGTCCATACGGACGGCGGATAATTAGCGCGCCGAATCGCCCCAGCGATAGACCTGGGTCAGTTCGTCCAGCCGCTGCTTCAGGTCCGCGTCCAGCACGTAGTCCGCCGCCGCCAGCGTATCGTCCAGTTGATCGGGCCGACTCGCGCCCAGCAGCGGCGCGGTGACGGCCGGGTTGGCCAGCACCCACGCCACCGACAGCGTCGTCAACGACACGCCCGCCTCCTTGGCCAGCGCCTGCAACGCATCCACCGTATCGAAATACCGGTCGGCCCAGTAACGCTCCTGGTAGCGCTCGGCCGCGGTGCCCAGCGTGAAGCGGGTGCCTTCGGTGGGCGCGCCGCGGCGATGCTTGCCGGTCAGCAGGCCGCCGGCCAGCGGGTTGTACGGAATCACGCCCAGGCCCTCTTCCTGCGCCAGCGGCAGCAGTTCGCGCTCGATCTCGCGGAACAGCAGGCTGTAGCGGGGCTGCACCGAGACGAAGCGCACGAGGCCATGCAGCTCGGACTTGCCCAGCGCGCGAGCCAGGCGGTACGCCAGGAAGTTGGACACGCCCACATAGCGGGCGCGGCCGGAACGCACGATGGTATCCAGGGCTTCCAGGGTCTCGTCCAGCGGGGTGCGCGTGTCGTCGCCGTGCAGTTGATAGAGGTCGACGTAGTCCGTCTGCAGCCGTGCCAGCGAGGCGTCGATCGCATCCAGCAGATGTTTGCGCGACGAACCCTGGTCCCACGGATGCGGACCGGTCCGGCCGAAGGCCTTGGTCGCCACGACGAAGCCGGCGCGCCGGCCCGGCGCGTCGCGCAGCCAGCGGCCCAGGATTTCTTCGGTGGCGCCTATCGTGTTCAAGCCGCCGCCCAGCGGATAGACGTCGGCGGTGTCCAGGAAGTTGATGCCGCCCTGGGCGGCCTTGTCCAGGATCTGGCGGGCGACGGATTCCTCGGTCTGCAGGCCGAAGGTCATGGTGCCGAGCGCGAGGCGGCTGACGGTCAGGCCGGTGCGGCCCAGGCGGGTGGTGGCCAAGGTCATGGTGGATGCGTCGGTGGAGAATGGAAGGAACCGACTATGCTAGAACACCCCGGCGCTTCCTGGAACCAATCCCTGGAAGTAAGGATATGTCGTGTCGGCGTCTCGCCCTCGGCCGGAAGGCCCATCCGTTGGCGTTACACTGCCTTCATATGACCGCCAAGTTGCCTGCTTCCGACTCCCCCAGCCTCTCTTCCACCCCCGACTCGCCCTGCGTGGCGGTGTGCTCCACCCTGTTCGACGACATCTGCCGCGGATGCGGCCGCACCGCCATGGAAGTGGCCAACTGGGTGCAGATGAGCCCCGAGGAGAAGCAGGTGGTCTGGCAGCGGATCCGGGCGCAAGGCTATCCCCGGCGCAAGGGCTGACCGGCTGCGCCTTGTCACGGCCCCCGCGTCATGACAGTCTTCGGCCTGTCACATGCCGCAGGCTAAATAGGCGCCATCGCACCGACTTCCACCGCCCATGCGCATCGTCCTCGTCACGGATGCCTGGCATCCGCAAATCAACGGCGTCGTCCACACCTGGACGTACATGCAGAAGACGCTGACGTCCTGGGGCCACGAACTCATCATCGTCAGCCCCGTCGGCAGCCGCACCATCCCCACCCCCACCGAACCCGACGTGCGGCTGTGCGTGGAACCGCGCCGGCACCTGCTGCGCACGCTGGCGGGCCGCGCGCCCGATACCCTGCACATCGCCACCGAAGGGCCGCTGGGCCTGGCGGCGCGGCGGCTGGCGCGGCAGCGGGGATGGCGCTACACCACTTCCTTCCACACCATGTTCCCGGACTATCTCCAGGCGCGGATGGGCATCCCGGCGAACTGGACCTGGCGCTTCATGCGCTGGTTCCACCGGCCCTCGCAGCGCGTGCTGGTTCCGACTCCCACCGTGCGCGACACGCTGGCGGCCAAGGGCCTGGGCAATCTCCACATCTGGGCGCGCGGCGTGGACACCGAGCGCTTCCGACCCGAAGCGGGCAACGCGCTGCCCTACCCCGGCCCCATCTTCCTGAGCGTGGGCCGCCTGGCCAGGGAAAAGAACCTGGATGCCTTCCTGTCCCTGGACCTGCCGGGAACCAAGGTGGTCGTGGGCGGCGGCCCGGACGAGGCCAGGCTGCGGCGCAAGTTCCCCGGCGCGGTGTTCCTGGGCATGAAGCCGCACGGCGAGCTGGCGCGCTACTACGCCGGCGCCGACGTGTTCGTCTTTCCCAGCCAGACCGATACCTTCGGCCTGGTCATGCTGGAGGCGATCGCCTGCGGCACGCCGGTGGCCGCCTATCGCAGCGAGGCACCGATGGCGGTCGTAAGCGAAGGACGCACCGGCGTCTTGCACGACGACCTGCGCGCGGCCTGCATGGGGGCGCTGGAACTGTCGGGCAGCGACATCCGCCAGCACGCGCTGGAGCACAGCTGGACCGCCATCGCCGCCCGCCTGCTGGAGTTGCAGGTGCCGGCCGATCCGAAGCGCGAGAAGGCCGACCTGGACTGGTATCCGCAAGGCGCGGTGTAGCGGCCCTGAGGGTCAGGCGCCGGGCGTTCCTTCCCGAAGCGCGATGTCCAGGTCGACCAGCACCGGAGCGTTGCGCGGCAGCTCGCTCACGCCGATGACGGAACGCGGATGGCGCCCGCTATCGTCGAACAGCGCCACCAGCAGCTCGGACCCTTCGTCGGCCAGTTCCGACCACCGCCCTCGCTCGCGGCCAACCTGGAAGAAGTAGTTCACGCGCAGCACCCGGTCGACGCCGGCCAGCGAGCCGCCGGCCAGGTGCCGCACCCACGCCAGGGCGTGCAGCACGCACAGCCGGACGGCCTCGCGCCCCATGCCGGCATCCACCGACTCGCCCACGACCCCCTGGGCCAGGAGCGTATCGGCCCCGGTCTTGGGGATCTGTCCGGCGACGTGGACGGTATCGCGGTGCCGGATCGCCGGCGCGTACGAGAAAAGCGTCGGCGTGGGCGGCGGCAGCGCCAGCCCCAGCGCGCGCAGGCGCTCATCGGCATTCGGCATGGACGTCTCCTAGCGCTTCGTGGGCTTGAAGCCCACTTCCCGGGCCAGCTTGGCCCAACGCTGGTTCTCGGCCTCGACGAAGGCCGCGAACTGGGCGGCGGATCCGCCTTTCACCGACACGCCCTGCTCTTTCAGGCGCGCCGCGACCTCGGGCGACTTGAGCGCGCGGTTGAACGCCGCGTTCAGGGCCTCGACCACCTCGCGCGGGGTAGCGGCGGGCGCCACGATGCCTTGCCAGGACGTAATGTCCAGGCCTTCCAGGCCGGCTTCCTTGTAGGTCGGGATCTCGGGCGCGATCTCGATGCGCGTGGGCGAGGTCACCGCCAGGGCCTGGATCTTCCCGGCCCGGGCATGCGGCAACAGCGTGATGACCGGATCGAGCAGCAGATCGATATGTCCGCCCAGCAGGTCGTTGATGGCGGGCGCGCTGCCCTTGTAGGGCACGTGCGTCATCCGCGTACCGGCCCGTGCGTTGAAAAGCTCGCCCGCCAAGTAGGTCGAACTGGACGCCGAACCGAAGGTCAGCGCGCCCGGCTTCTGTTTGGCCAGCCGGATGAACGCGGCCAGGTCGGCTGCCGGCAGGCCGGGCTTGGCGGCGATGATGTAGGGCTGGTCCGCCAGCATGACGACGGGCGTGAAGTCGCGGCTCGCGGAGTAGGGCAGGTCCGAGTATTGCAGCTCGTTGATGGACATGACCGGCAGGTTCGCCACCAGCAGCGTGTAGCCGTCGGGCGCGGCCCGCGCCACGTGTTCCGCGCCGATGATGCCGCTGGCGCCCGGCTTGTTGTCGACCACCACGGGCTGGCCGATGTCCTGGGCCACCTTCTGGCCCACCGTGCGAGTCACGAGATCGGCCACGCCGCCCGGGGGAAAGGGCACGACGAGATGGATCATCCTGCTGGGAAAGGACGCCGCCTGGGCGCCCGCGGCACATGACAGCGCCAGGACGGCGGCGGCTACGCGATACATGGACATGAAAGGTCTCCTTCTTCGTTGTTCAGGCCGCGGCGACCGCGACGATTTCTATGTCGCACCCGGGCGAAGCCAGCGCGGCCTGCACCGTGGCGCGGGCCGGGGCCTGGCCGGCGGCGACCCAGGCATCCCAGACTTCGTTCATGGGCGCGAACAGCGCCATGTCCCGCAGGTATATCTGGCAGGACAGCAGCCGGGTGCGATTGCTGCCCGCGCCTTCCAGCAGCCCGTCGATCATGCCCAGCACTTCGGCCGTCTGCTCGCGGATGTCGCGCCCGCGGGTTTCCTTGGGCACCTGGCCCGCCAGGTACAGGACGCCATTGAAGACCGAGATTTCCGACATGCGCGCGCCGGGTCCGATTCTCTGGATGCCCATCACGCCGCCTCCCGCGCGTCGGCCTGCATGGGCCCGAAGCCCGCCTCGAAAAAGCGCAGCCAGTTCTCGCCCAGCACCCGCGCGGTATCCCGTTCGGAGAAGCCCACGGCGCGCAGTCCGGCCTCGATCCGTGCCATGTCACGGCTGTCGCGGAACCAGTCGGGCTGCGGCGGGAATCCCGGCTGCGCCGCCGACCCCTCGCCGTAGTCCATCCGCTTGGTGTAGCGCCCCATCCGCATCCACTGCACGACGGAGTCCGGCTGGTCCTGGCACAGGTCCGAGCCTATGCCCAGCGCCTCGATCCCCGCCAGCTCGGCGGTACGGGCCACCATTTCGCAAAACGCTTCCAGGCTGCAGGCGGACTTGTCCTTCAGGTGATGGGGATACAGCGAAAAACCCAGCATGCCGCCGGACGCGGCCAGCGCCTTGATGACCCTGTCCGACTTGTTGCGCAGCGCGGGCGCCCACGCATGCGGGTTGGCGTGGCTGACGACGATGGGGCGCTGCGACAGTTCGATCGCTTCGAGCGTCGAGCGCTCGCCCGAGTGGCTCATGTCGATCACCAGGCCGACGCGGTTCATCTCGCGTATGACCTCGCGCCCCATGCGCGTGACGCCGCCGTCGTTCGCTTCATAGCAGCCGCTGGCCAGCAGCGACTGGTTGTTGTAGGTCAGCTGCATGAAGCGCACGCCCAGCGTGTGCAGCACTTCCACCAGCCCGATGTCGTCCTCGATGGGCGAGGGATTCTGGCATCCGAACACGACCGCCGTGCGCCCTTCGTCGCGCGCCCGGCGCACGTCGCCGGCGCTGCGGGCCAGCACGATGAGCTCGGGAAAAGCCTCGAACCAGCGGTTCCAGCGTTCGATGACCTGCACCATTTCGCGGAAGTTCTCGTGGTACGCGATGGTGACGTGCACGGCGTCCAGGCCGCCCTCCCGCCATTGGCGGAAGATCTTCTCGGACCAGTTGTTGTATTGCAGCCCATCGATGCGAAAGGGATGCGTCCTGTCGTTGCCCATTCCCGGTTCCAGCTCCTGCGTCATTGATGGCGAAACTGTAGAGATCCGGGCCGAATTCAGTCAAACTAAAATATATTCAACAAATTCAAATTTTCCTTAAATGAAGATCGATCAACTACGGACTTTCGTCGCGGTGGTGGACACCGGCGCGCTGGTCGAGGCGGGCGACCGGGTCGGACGCACGCCCGCCGCGCTGTCGATGACCCTGAAGCAGATCGAATCGGAACTGGGCGGAGCCCTGTTCGAGGGCGAACGCAAGAACCGGCTGACGCCGCTGGGCCGGCACGTGCATCTCCAGGCGCAGCGGGCGCTGCATGCCTTCGATGCCGCGCTGGCCCAGATGCGCGGCTACGCCCAGGGCGGCCAGGGCATCGCCCGGATCGCCGCCGTGCCGTCGGCGGCCACCCGTCTGCTGCCGGCCGCCATTGCCCGCATGCGGGCAACCCGCCCCGGCGTGCGCATCGACCTGCGGGACATCGATTCGGCGGCGGTGATCCAGGCCGTTTCCGCCGGCGTCGTCGACTTCGGCATCGCCACGGCGCCCGCCTCCAATGCCGACCCGGACCTGAAGGCCGAACCGCTGCTCAAGGATCCCTTCGTGCTGGTTTGCCCCGCCGGGCACCGCCTGAACGCGCTGAAACGGCCGGTCCGCTGGCGCGACATCGATCCGGCCGAGTTCATCGCCAACGGCCTGTGTTCGCGCTTTTCCTCGCCCGAACTGTCGCGCCTGGTGGAACAGGCGCCGCTGAACCTGCACAACACCACGTCGCTGCTGACCTTCGTGGCCCAGGGCTTCGGCGTCACGCTGCTGCCGACCATGGCCGTCGCCGCCGGCCGGACCATCCGCCTGCTTCCCCTGGCCGACCAGGGCGCAACGCGCAGCCTCGATCTGATCACGCTGCGCGACGCCAGCCTGAGCCCGGCGTCCCAGGCCATGCTGGACCTGGTCCTGGACTGCAGCCGCGCCATGGCCGCCACGATCTGAATCGCGGAATCGGGGCCGCTTGCTCAGATTTGCTCAGATAAAGATGCGATGCCCCCCTTATCCTTGCATTCTTGACTATCGGTCCATAGGCATGGACGGCAGGTCGAGAGAACTGACGTCGAAGGCAGCATTCCATGCAGGTTATCCATCCATCGCCAGCGCAGCCGGCCCTCCCTCTCTCCTTTCCCGCCCCGCCGCCCGCTTACGTCGACATGCCCGGACCCGGCGCCCGGGCCTTGGCGTTCCAGCCTGTCTCGTCGCTGCTGGACGGCACGCGCAACCTCTACCAGAGTGTCACGTCCCGCCTCCTGGCATCGCCCGACGACGACGCGCGGGACGCGCCCGGCCTTGCGCTTGTCCAGGCCGTGATGGCGGTCCTGCGTGACCACCCCTGGATCACGCTGGGCTGCGCCGTCTCGCCGGACATGCTGGCCGACGAGGCCGGCTGGGCCCCCCTGCTGGACGAACTGCGCGCCGACAACCGGCTCGCCCGGCGGCTGGTGATCGAACTGGCACAGGGCGGCGACAGACGGGAAGCCCGGCATGCCCTCGGCCTTGCCGGCCGGCTGCGCGGACTGGGCTGCCTGCTGGCCATCGACGATTTCGGCGCGGCCGGCGGCACGGTGGACTTCCTGCTGGATGCCCGCCCCGACATCGTCAGGATCGCTCCGGCATACCTGCATCGCGCGCGCCGCCTGCACGGCGTGGGCGGCACCTCCGGCCTGATCCGCCTGTGCCGCCGGCTCACGCCGGCGGTCGTCATCCAGGGCGTGGACGATCCCGCCGACCTGCTGCGCCTGCCGCGCGAGGCGGGCGTATGGATCCAGGGCGTCCTGGCGGGCCTTCCCGCGCTGCATGCTCCCTGGCTGCGGCCCAGCCCGTGGCGCCTGGCGGCCTGCGCGGGCGAACGTCACTGACCGGACCGCCACCATGACCGCCGCCCCCGCCCGGAACGAACCGGCCGCCCCCGCGGCCAAGGCCCGCCCCGCGCGCAAGACGCCGCGCCGCAGCGCCAAGCGCATCCCCCGCAATGACTTCGCCCTGGCCGTCGCCTCGCCCTCCCCCCCGCCCGCGCGCACCAACAAGCGCGTGCTGGTGGCCGACATGGGCAAGCGGTTCTGCGCCGATGTCTGCGACTTCCTCAGCCAGCAGGGCTGCCATGCGCGCGCCGTGCACGACCGGCGGCACCTCGTCCAGGTCCTGGCCGAATGGCAGCCGACGACGCTGTTCCTGAACGTCTCCCTGCCGAACCTCGATCTGGGAGAACTGACGCCGCTATACCCCCACTTGCCGCGGGACTTCCAGATCGTCCTCCTGCTCGAGCCCGGCGTCCCCTTCACCTTGTCCGTTCCGCCCAAGACGCCATGCCTAGCCCGTCACCTCAAGTCCCCATGCCTGACGGATCTGCGCCACTTCCTGTGACCCGGCAGGCCACCGGCGGGGCAGGCCACGTCCGGGGCGACCGGCGCCCGCCGGCCGGATTGCGCCGCCTCCTGTCCCGTTTCGTCCGCGACTACGTCCATGGGTTGAAGCGCCACGAGCGCTATCTCATGGACCCCGTCCATGGCCGGTCGCCGTCGCTGCGGCCCGCCGCGCGGCGCTGGCCGGCCGGCAGCGGCCCCCGCTCCATGACCGCTCCCCGGGCCTTTTCCTTCCAGGGCATCGAACGCGTCCTGCCGGATTCGCGCGGCTGGCATCATCAGCCCTGGGGCCAGGACTGGATCGGCCAGCTGCACCGCTTCGATGATCTGAACGCTGTCGATGCCGAACAGCGGCGCGACTGGCACCGGGCGCTGGTCCTGAACTGGGCGGTCGCCAACGGTCCGGGCCGCGGCCCCGGATGGGAAGCGCCCAGCCTGGCGCCCCGCATCGTCAACTGGATCAAATGGGACCTGCGCGGCGGCGGGCTGGCCAGCGAGACCACCCGCCGCAGTCTCGTGGTCCAGGTCCGCTACCTGCGCCACTTCTTCTCGCGCCAGTGGCGCGACGGCCCGCGCCCGGATATCGCCAAGGCGCTGATCTTCGCCGGCAGCTATTTCGCCGACGGACGCGAGTCGCGCGCCTGGCTGCGCAAGGGCATGCGGGCCCTGGGCACGCTGGCGCCAACCGACCTGTCCACCGAAGACCTGCGGGACCTGGCGCTGCTGTCCCTGGTCTACCCGGACCTGCATCCGCCGCACGGCCACCGCTGAGCCTTACGCAACCCCGGCGGGCAGCGGCGATGCGTCGGCATGCTCGATCATGGCGGCCAGCAGGAGATCGGTCAGTTCGGCGCGCCGGCTTGCCGCGCCCGGATCGTCCCAAAGATTGCGCAGCTCCAGCGGATCCTTTTCCAGGTCATAGAGTTCGCACAGCGCCCGGTCGTCCGACTGCGTGATCCGCCACTGCCCGGTCAACAGCGTGCGCAGGCGGAAGCGCCGCGGACGTCCGAACTGGAACATGACCGGCTCGTTCTCGACCAGCACGCCCGGCCGCGGCAGCGGGGCGCCGCGCTCCAGCGCCTCGCGCAGGCTCAGGCCCTGCATGCCGTTGTAGGCGGCGATGCCCGCCCGGTCGAGCACGGTCCCGGCGATGTCCAGGGTCCCGGCCGGCGCCTCGCAGACCGTTCCGCGCCGGGTTTCCGGCAGCGCGGGGTCGCTCCAGATGAAAGGCACCCTGACCACGCCCTGATAGTGCATGGGCCCCTTCAGCATCACGCCGTGGTCCCCCATCATGTCGCCGTGGTCGCTGGTGAAGATGACGAGGGTGTTCTCGCGCAGCCCCAGGCGGTCCAGCGTCGCCATCACGCGGCCGACCTGCTCGTCGATCAGGCCGATCATGCCGTAGGTCAGGGCCGTGATCTCGCGGCACTCGCGTTCGGAAACGGGGAAGGCCGTATAGCCTTCGCGCGTGCCGCCGCCGCGGCCGTAGTCGTGCACACCCCGCACCAGCGGCGAGCCGCCGGGCGCATGGAACGACGCCGGCAGCGGCATGTCCGCCGGATCGTACAGGTCCCAGAACCGCCCCGGCGGCGTGAAGGGGTGGTGCGGATCGGGAAAGGAGCACATCAGAAAGAACGGCGCCGCCGGCCCGGCTTGCGCGGCCAGGGACTCCAGCCAGCCGCAGGCACGCTCGCCGATGTAGGACGACGGATAGAGCGCCTCCGGCACGCGCGTGCGCCAGGCCTGCGGCGCCCCGACCCCCTGGGCGGGCAGCGCGTGGTCCCGCCCGCGCAGGCTGTCGGGATCCGGATGGCGCTCGGCCAGCCAGCGGGCGTAGTCACCCTGCACCTGGTCGCCGTGCAGCGTGCACAGTTCGACGTGATCGAAGCCGTAGTACGGCGTATCCACCCGCTGCCGGCGCCCCGCCTTCCAGTCCGGCGTCCATTCGTTGCCGTAGCCTTCGCCCATGCGCGGCCGCTTGGTGGCGTCGCGCAGGCCTTCGGCGGGCGTCCGGCGCCCCTCCACGGGCCGCCAGGCGCGCTTGTCGGGATGGTCGTAGCCGAAGCATTGCAGGTGCGACTTGCCGATCAACGCTGTGGCATAGCCCGCGTCGCGCAGCAACTCCACGAAGGTGGTCTGGTCCAGCGACAGGTTGATGCCGTTGTGGACCACCCCGTGCACCGACGGCAGGCGCCCCGTCATCAACGTCGCGCGGTTGGACATGCAGGTCGTGCTGGCGGCGTAGAAGCGCTCGGCGCGCACGCCCGCAGACGCCAGCGCGTCGATGTGGGGCGTGCGCAGCACGGGGTTGCCGTAGCAGCCCAGGTGGTCGGCCCGGTGCTGGTCGGTGATGAAGATCAGGATGTTGGGCGCGGGCATGGCTCAGTCCGCCTGGATCTTGAAGCGTTTCACGATCTCGCCGTAGCGCTCGTAGTCATCGCGCGTGGCCTTGGCCAGCACCTCGCGGGGTCCGCCCGCCACCAGTTCGCCGCGCTGCCTGAAGTGCTCCACGGCATCCGGTTCGCGCAGGGCCGCGTTGATCTGCGCGTTCAGCCGGTCGGCCAGCGCGGGCGCCATGCCTGCCGGACCGTAGACGCCGAACCAGATGTTCACGAACACGCCCGGGAAGCCCTGCTCCGCCATCGTGGGCAGGTCGGGGATCAGCGGGCTGCGGCGCTCGTCCACGACCGCGAGCGGCACCAGCCGTCCGCTCTCGATGTAGGGCTTGGCGCCGCCATAGCCCAGATAGATGAGCTTGACCTGCCCGCCCAGCGCGTCGTTCAGCGCCGGCCCCACGCCACGGTACGGAGAATGCAGCAGCGACAGCCCGGCGGCGCGGTTGAACAGTTCGCCGGCGATGTGCATGGGCGAGCCGTTGCCGGAGGTCGCGTAGGCCAGCGGCGGCCCGCTCCGGGCAAGCTCGGCCAGTTCGCGGGCGTTCTTCACGCCCAGGCCGGGATGCGCCAGCAGCAGCATGGGCGTGGAGGAAATCATCGCGATCGGCGTGAAGTCCCGCTGCACGTCGAAGGTGTAGCCCAGGTTCCGGGGCAAAACGTGCGGAGCCATGGCGAAAGTGTTGGCCGTGACCAGCAGGGTGTAGCCGTCGGGCTCGGCGCGCGCCACGATGCCGGTGCCTATGCTGCTGCCTCCGCCGGGACGGTTGCTGACCACCACCGGCTGGCCCCAGGCCTTGCCCAGCTTCTCGCTCAGCAGCCGGGCGATGGGATCCACACCGCCCCCGGGCGGGAAGGGCACGACGAGCGTCACCGCCCTGGCGGGAAACCCCTGGGCCATCGCGGGCCGGGGCGGCAGCCCCCCGCCCGCCAGCCAGCAGGCCGTCAGCCCGGCTCCCGCGCGCAGCCCCGCCCGCCGGCCGGGCCGCATGCCGTCCCTGCGCTTGCCATCCATGCTTGATCTCCCCGAATGCGTTCGATGCAAGCGCAGTCTAGGGTGGTCGATATTTATCGTGTAGTGGATAATCGCTTGAATCACTTTCAAGCTGCATTTGCAAATATGGACCACCTGCGGCTCATCGTCACGTTCGCCCGGGCGGCGGAAGCGGGCAGCTTCAGCAAGGCGGCCCGCACGCTGGGCGTCACGCCGCAGGCCGTCAGCGCCCAGATCAGACAGCTCGAACAACAGGTGGGCGTGCGCCTGTTCTACCGCACCACCCGCAGCATCAACCTGACCGAGGAAGGCCGGGCCTTCCACGAACGCTGCCGGGTCGGCATGGAAACCATCCAGGGCGGGCTCGATGTCCTGCGCGACCGCACCGAACAGATGGTGGGTACGGTCAGGCTGGCGCTGCCCTATGCCATCAGCTATGAACTCGTCGCGCCGTTGATGGGCCGCTTCCTGGACCGCTATCCCCAGATCCGGGTCGACATGCTGACCCTGAACCAATTGCCGGACGTGGTCGAGCACGGCGTGGACGTGGGCATCATAGGCGGCGAGCTTCCCAGCAGCTCGCTGGTCGCCCGCAAGGCCGGGGCCTTCAACCACGTGCTGTGCGCCTCGCCGGCCTACCTGGACGAATGGGGCGTGCCGGACCACGTGGACGCGTTGCGCGGCCATCGCTGCGTGCTGCTGCGCCATCCCCGCACGGGCAGGCTCTGGCCCTGGACCTTCCAGTCGGGCGGCGACATCGTCACGCTCAACCCCGAGGGCGCGCTGTCGGTGCAGGACGCCGAAAGCCAGCACCGCGCGGTGCTGCACGGCGCGGGCATCGGCCAGATCGCCAGCTACTACGCGGCGCCGCACATCCGCGCGGGCAGGCTGCGTCCGGTGTCCATCGGCTACGTCTCGCGCCAGGTCGACGTCCATCTCTACCTGCCCCAGCGCGACCACACCCCCCTGCGCTGCCGGGCGCTGGCCGACTATCTGCTGGCCGGACTCAAGCGCAATCCGGACCTGGTTCCGGCAACATTCTGATGCCCGAATCCCGCGCCGCGCGCCCTCGCCTGTCATGCCGGCGACGCGGGAACCCGCTACAATGCCAGCCACCTGAGGAGCGTTGCGACGACCGGCATCCCCGCCAGGCCGCCAGGCTCAGGTAACGGATCGGCAGCGGCCCGCCAGGGCGGCGCCGGTCCACGGCAACGGCGCTCGCCCCACATCCTGCCCCTTGCAGGCCATGCGGCGAGCCTTCCCGGCTCACGCCGCGGCGTCAAAGGGCAAGCACTTTGGAGTCCTCATGAACGCTGTACCCAACGCCCAGACCCCCGACTACCGCATCGCCGACATCGCCCTGGCCAACTGGGGCCGCCGCGAGATCAGCATCGCCGAAACCGAGATGCCCGGCCTGATGGCGATCCGCGAGGAATTCGCCGCCACCCAGCCGCTCAAGGGCGCCCGCATCGCCGGCAGCCTGCACATGACCATCCAGACCGCCGTGCTGATCGAGACGCTCAAGGCCCTGGGCGCCGACGTGCGCTGGGCCTCGTGCAACATCTTCTCGACCCAGGACCACGCCGCCGCGGCCATCGCCGCCTCGGGCACGCCGGTGTTCGCGGTCAAGGGCGAAACGCTGGCCGACTACTGGGAATATACCCACCAGATCTTCGAATGGCCGGCCGGCGCCCACGCCAACATGATCCTGGACGACGGCGGCGACGCCACGCTGCTGCTGCACCTGGGCACCCGCGCCGAGCAGGACGCCACCGTGCTGGCCAAGCCCGGCAGCGAAGAGGAAGTCGCGCTGTTCGACTCGATCCGCAAGACCCTCGCGCGCGATCCGAAGTGGTACTCCACCCGCCTCGCCCAGATCAGGGGCGTGACCGAGGAAACCACGACCGGCGTGCACCGCCTCTACCAGATGTCCAAGAAGGGCGAGCTGGCCTTCGCCGCGATCAACGTCAACGACTCGGTCACCAAGTCCAAGTTCGACAACCTGTACGGCTGCCGCGAATCGCTGGTGGACGGCATCAAGCGCGCCACCGACGTCATGGTCGCGGGCAAGGTCGCCGTGGTGTGCGGCTACGGCGACGTGGGCAAGGGCTGCGCCCAGGCGCTGGCCGCGCTGCGCGCCCAGGTATGGGTGACGGAAGTCGATCCCATCTGCGCGCTGCAGGCCGCGATGGAAGGCTACAAGGTCGTGACCATGGACTACGCGGCCGACAAGGCCGACATCTTCGTCACCGCCACCGGCAACTACCACGTCATCACGCACGAGCACCTGGTCGCGATGAAGGACGAGGCCATCGTCTGCAACATCGGCCACTTCGACAACGAGATCGACGTCGCCTCGCTCAAGCAGTACAAGTGGGAAGAGATCAAGCCCCAGGTCGACCACATCGTCCTGCCCTCGGGCAAGCGCATCATCCTGCTGGCGCAGGGCCGGCTGGTGAACCTGGGCTGCGCCACCGGCCACCCGTCGTTCGTGATGTCGTCCTCGTTCGCCAACCAGACCATCGCGCAGATCGAGCTGTGGACCCGCAACGAGAACTACGCCAAGGGCGAGGTCTACGTGCTGCCCAAGCAACTCGACGAGAAGGTCGCGCGCCTGCACCTGAAGAAGCTGGGCGTCCAGCTGACCCAGCTGCGCGCGGACCAGGCCGCCTACATCAACGTGCCGGTCGAGGGCCCCTACAAGCCCGAGCACTATCGCTATTGATCGTTCCCTTCCGGGGCTCCCCGCCCCGGAACGCCCCACCCTTTTCCCTCTGGCAAGGAGTTCGCGATGACCCTGTTACTCGTCTGGTTGCTCAACGCCGTGGCACTGCTGGTCGTGGCCTATCTGCTGCCCGGCATCACCGTGGCGAGCTTCGGTTCGGCGCTGATCGCGGCGCTGGTGCTGGGCCTGCTCAATTCGCTGGTCAAGCCGGTGCTGGTGCTGCTGACGCTGCCGATCACCGTGGTCACGCTGGGCCTGTTCCTGATCGTGCTGAACGCGCTGCTGTTCTGGTTCGCCGGTTCGATCCTGAAGGGCTTCCAGGTCAACGGTTTCTGGTGGGCCGTGATCGGGGCGGTGCTCTACAGTCTGATCTCGGGCCTGTTGTCGGCCATCGTGCCGAACTGACCCTTTTCCTACAGGTTGCCCGCAAGTGAGTTCATCCCTATCTCCCGACGCGGCGGCTGACGCCGCGCCGGTCTACAGCCTGGAGTTCTTCCCGCCGCGCGACATCGCGGCGCAGGAACGGCTGGTGCGCACGGCCAAGCAGCTGCAGGGCCTGCATCCCCATTTCGCCAGCGTGACGTTCGGCGCGGGCGGTTCGACCCGCGACGGCACGATGCTGGCGGTGTCGATGTTGCAGAAGCTGGGCTACGAGGCCGCGCCGCACCTGTCGTGCATAGGTTCGACGCCCGAGAGCCTGCGCGACATTCTCTATGCCTACCGGCAGGCCGGGATCCGGCGGCTGGTGGCCCTGCGCGGGGACATGCCGTCGGGCATGGGCGACATGGGCGAGCTGCGCTATGCGCGGGACCTGGTGGAGTTCATCCGCCGGGAAACGGGCGACTGGTTCCATATCGAGGTGGCGGCGTATCCGGAGATGCATCCGCAGGCCCAGGGGCCGGAGGCGGACCTGGACCGGTTCGTGGAGAAGATGCAGGCGGGCGCGGACAGTGCGATCACGCAGTATTTCTTCAACGCGGATGCGTATTTCGATTTCGTGGACCGGGCGACGGCGAAGGGGGTGTTGGCACCCATCGTGCCGGGAATCATGCCGATCACGAATTACACGCAGCTGGCCCGGTTCTCGGACATGTGCGGGGCGGAGATTCCGCGGTGGATACGGTTGCGGCTGGCGTCGTACGGGGATGACCGGGCTTCGATCCGGGCGTTCGGGCACGATGTGGTGACGGAGTTGTGCCAGACCTTGCTGGATGGGGGAGCGCCGGGGTTGCATTTCTATACGATGAACCAGGCGGATGCTACGCAGGCGGTTTGGAAAGAGTTGGAGCGGTGACGGTCGTTCGAGTTCTTCTTTAGACGGTTGTTTCCGGCCTTGGGGCGTCTTATGGTGTAGCGGGTGTAGCGCCCTGGTCGGTGGTGTGGGGGCCGGGAATACAACCTTCTTCGGTGATGATGGCGTCGAGCCGCATGTCGTGCGGCTCGGGTACGTGCACGTCGGGGGCCAGGCGGCCGCAGGCGTAGGCGATGCCCAGGGCCAGGGTTTCGTGGCCGCCCTGGCGCAGGGCGGCCAGGGTGCGGTCGTAGTAGCCGCCGCCGTAGCCGATGCGGTCGCCGTCGACGGTGTAGCCCAGGGTGGGGACCAGGACGATGTCGGGGGTACGGGGACCGGTGGACTGGGGTTCGGGGATGCCGTAGGCGCCGGGGGCCATGGGGGTGTCGGGCGTCCAGGCGCGGAACTCCAGGGGGGCGGCCTTGGTCAAGATCACGGGTAGGGTCAGTTCCAGCCGGTCGTCGCGGGCCCAGGCCCGCAAGGCGGGGCGCAGGTCGGGTTCGTCGCCGATGGGCCAGAATGCCGACAGCACCACGCGCCTGCCGCCCCGCGGGGCCGCGGCCAGGTAGTCGTGTATCCTGCCTTGCAGGAGGCCGGCGATGCGGGCGTCGGCCACGGCGCGCTCGGTGGCGCTCATGGCCGCGCGCAGGGCGCGCAGGCGTGGGCGCAGCGCGGCGGCGGTGGCCTCTCTGGGCTTTGTGGGTTTACCCGATGCTATTCTTGCTGCCATGGCCTATTCAGCTCTCTTCAACAGAATCCGCATTACAGCACTTGCCGCCGTGCTGGCAAGCGCCGCCATGGGCTCGGCCTGCGCGCAGGTCTCGGCGCCCGGGTCCGACGACGCCCTGCTGGCGGCGCGGACCGCGGTGCAGACGGGCAACTGGGACATCGTCCGGTCGCTGATCCCGCGGCTGGAAGGCCATGTGCTGGCGGCCTATCCGCAGTACTGGGTGCTGCGGCAGCAGTTGAACGATCCGCGCAAGCCGCTGCCCGAGTCCGAGCTGAACGAGTTCGTCAACGCCCACCGCGGCACCTACCTGGCGGAACGGCTGCGCGGCGAATGGCTGCTGGCCGCCGCCAAGCAGGCCGACTACGCCACGGTGCGCACGCTGGCCGACACCACGGTGAATACGCCGCAAGTGGACTGTGCGGTGCTGCTGGCCATGCATGCGCGCGGCGAGCGGATCACGGCCCAACTGGCCATGTCCAGGTTCGAGCCGGGCGACAGTTGCTGGTCGCTGTACGACCGGCTCCAGGCCGACGGCGTCATGCAATGGGACGACTTCGCCGCGCAGATGCGCAACCTGCTCGAGACCAACTCGCTGGCCAATGCCCGGCGCATGGCGCGCTACGTGTTCGACCCCGCGCAATTGAAGACGCTGAACGGCGTGCTGGACCAGCCCATGATCTGGCTGGTGCGGCAGAACACGCTGCCGCGCGACCGCGCCGGCCGCGAGCTGGTGGTGACCGCGCTGAGCCGCCTGGCGCGCAACGACCTGCAGGTGGGCTACGACTATTTCGAACGCAGCTGGGCACGGCAGTTGCCGGCCGACGATGCCAGCTGGGTGCGCAACCAGTTCGCGCTGCAGGCCTCGTTCAAGCTCGATCCGATCGCCGTCGCCTGGTATCGCGCCGGCGAAGGCGGCAGGCTGACCGAATACAACCAGGGCTGGCGCGCCCGCATGGTGCTGCGCCAGCAGCCCGTGGACTGGCGCACGCTGAACCGCTACATCGAGCAGATGCCCGCGGCCATGCGCGAGGACCCCACCTGGGTCTACTGGCATGCGCGCGGCCTGGTCGCGCAAGGCGCCGTGCAGGAAGGCCAGGCGCTCTACCGCAGCATCGCCGGGCAGTTCAACTTCTACGGCCAGCTGGCCGCCGAGGAACTGGGCATCGCCACCACCATTCCGACGTCTTCCGCCCCGATCACGCCGGACGAACTGGCCAAGGCGCAGTACAACCCGGGCCTGCAACGCGCGGTCGCGCTGTTCCGGCTGGGCTGGCGCACGGAAGGGGTGCGCGAATGGAACTACGCGCTGCGCGGCATGAACGACCGGCAGTTGCTGGCCGCCGCCCAGCTCGCCCACCGCGAGAACCTGTACGACCGCGCGGTCAACACCGCCGAGCGCACGCGCGACCAGCACGATTTCAACCTGCGTTTCCTCACGCCCTTCCGCGACCAACTGGTGGACAAGTCGCGCGAGATCGGCGTGGACGCGACCTGGGTATATGGCCTGATCCGCCAGGAGTCGCGCTTCGTCATGGATGCCCGCTCCAGCGTCGGCGCCTCCGGCCTGATGCAGCTGATGCCGGCCACCGCCAAGTGGGTGGCGCGCCGCATCGGCATGAGCGACTACGCGCAGCACCGCGTCAACGACATGGACACCAACCTGACCCTGGGCACCAGCTATCTGCGCATCGTACTGGACGACCTGGGCGGTTCGCCCCTGCTGGCCTCGGCCGGCTACAACGCCGGCCCCCGACGGCCCCATACCTGGCGCTCGACCCTGCCGGGGCCGGTGGAAGGCGCGATCTTCGCCGAGACCATTCCCTTCACCGAGACCCGCGACTACGTCAAGAAGGTGCTGTCCAACGCCACCTACTACGCGGCCCTGTTCACGGGACAGCCGCAGTCGCTCAAGGCCCGGCTGGGAACGGTCGCCCCGCAGACGGTGGAGACCACCGCGATACCCTGAGGAAGCGCACGCCATGACCATGATCTATCCACGCATACTCGTGCTGGGCGGTTCGGGCTTCATCGGCAGCCACCTGGTCGCCCGCCTGGCGGCCCAGGGCCGCAAGCTGCTGGTCCCGACCCGCCGCTACATGAGCGCCCGCCACCTGCTGCCGCTGCCCACGGTGGACATCGCCCAGGCCGACCTGTCCGACGACGCCACCCTGAACCGCCTGGTCCAGGGGTGTGACGCGGTCATCAACCTGATCGGCACGCTGCATGGCGAGCGCGGCACGCCCTACGGCAAGACTTTCCGCAAGCTGCACGTCGAGCTGCCGGAACGCCTGGCCCGGGCCTGCGTGGCGCATGGCGTGACCCGCATGCTGCACATGAGCGCGCTGGGCGCGGATTCCCACGGCGCCAGCATGTACCAGCGCTCCAAGGGCGACGGCGAGACCGCCGTGCGCGGCGTGTTCGATGCCTGGCCCCAGGGCGCGCTGACCATCTTCCGGCCGTCGGTGGTATTCGGCCCCGACGATCGCTTCCTCAATACCTTCGCCGCACTGGCCCGCTGCTTCCCGGTGCTGCCGGTGGCGGGCGGGTCGGCGCGCCTGCAGCCCATCTACGTGGGCGATCTGACCGAAGCCATGGTCAACGCACTGGGCGACCATCGCACCTACGGCAAGACCTATGCCGTGGCCGGGCCGCAGGCGTATACGCTGCGGGATCTGGTCGAGAAGGCCGCCGCCTGGAGCGGCCATCCCCGCCGCGTGCTGCCGCTGCCCATGGGCCTGGGCAAACTCCAGGCCGCCGCCATGGAGATGCTGCCCGGCACGCCGCTGATCACGCGCGACAACCTCGATACCCTGACGCGGGATGCGGTCCTGGACGGGCCGCTGGCGCCGGAACTGGGCATCCACCCCAGTTCGCTGGAAGCGCTGGCGCCCGATTACCTCGGTCAGGGCGAACACACGCGCTTCGACATGTTCCGCATGCGCCATGGCCGACGCTGACCTCGCCCGGCCGGCGCCGGGTCCCGACCCGGCCACCGACGGACTCGAGGTCTTCGTCGTGGGCGGCGCCGTGCGCGACGCTCTGCTGGGCCTGCCCGCAGGCGACCGCGACTGGGTGGTCGTGGGCGCCACGCCGGAACAGATGTCGGCCCGCGGCTTCGTGCCCGTGGGCGGCGACTTCCCGGTCTTCCTGCATCCGGCCACGCGCGAGGAATACGCGCTGGCCCGCACCGAACGCAAGTCGGGGCGCGGCTACAAGGGCTTCACCTTCCACACCGGCCCCGAGGTCACGCTGGAGGACGACCTGGGCCGGCGCGACCTGACCGTCAACGCCATCGCCCAGACGCCCGACGGCCGCCTGATCGACCCCTACGGCGGCCAGGACGACCTGCGCGCCCGGCGCTTTCGCCACGTCGGCCCGGCCTTCGCCGAAGACCCGGTGCGCATCCTGCGGCTGGCGCGCTTCGCGGCCCGCTTCCACGACTTCGAGGTGGTGCCCGAGACCCTGGCGCTGTGCCGCCGCATGGCCGCCGAGGGCGAGGTCGACGCCCTGGTGCCCGAACGCGTCTGGCGCGAGCTGTCGCGCGGCCTGATGCAGGAGCGGCCTGCGCGCATGCTGCAGGTGCTGGCCGACACCGATGCGCTGCCGCGTGTCGCGCCCGGCCTGGCGGTGGATGGGCAATTACTGGCCGTCCTGGACCAGGCCGCCGACGCGGGGCTGCCGCTGGCCTCGCGCTACGCCCTGCTGTGCTCGGACAGCGCCGACCCGGCCGGATTGGGCAGGCGGCTGCGCGCCTCGAACGACTGCAACGACATGGCGCGCCTGCTGCAACTGGCCCTGGCCGAACTGCCGCGCGCGGGCCGGGACCCCGAACGCGTGCTGGCCCTGCTGGAACGCGCGGACGCCCTGCGCAAGCCCGAGCGTTTCGAACAATTGCTGGCCGCCGCGCAACAGCGGATGCCGGTGGACGCGGCGCAGTGGACGGCGTGGCGGGATACGGTCAGGGCGGTCGACGCCGGCGCCATCGCCGCCCGGCACGCCGACCGGCCCGGCGGCATCCGCGAGGCCGTGCGGGCCGCCCGGCTGGCGGCATTGGGCGGCACTTAAGCGGCACTTAAGACAGCGCGGCTAACGTGGCAGCGTTGCCACGTGGATGCCCGCCATGTCTCTTGCCATGCCCCGCCCCGACGACCCGGCCGCAGACACCGGCCCGGCCCCCCGCGACATCCGCGGACAACTGCGCCTGGGCGCCACATGGCGGCTGCTCAAGCCCTACTGGATATCCGGCGACCGCAAGGCGGCGCTCGGCCTGCTGGCCCTGGTCGTCGGCCTGAACCTGGCCCTGGTGGCCGCCAACGTCTGGCTGACCAACTGGAACCGCGTCTTCTACAACGCCCTGGAAGCGCGCGACTTCGCGGCGTTCAAACTGCAACTGGCGCACTTCTGCGCAATCGCGGCGGCGTTCATCGTCATCGCCGTCATGAAGCAGTTCTACACCATGATGCTGGAGATGCGCTGGCGCACCTGGCTGACCGGGGAATGGCTGCGGCGCTGGACCTCGGGGCAGGCGTACTACCGGGTGGAGCAGTCGCACGGCGCCGACAACCCCGACCAGCGCCTGGCAGAGGACCTGCGCACCCTGGCCAGCACCAGCCTGACGCTGTCGCTGGGGCTGCTGAACTCGGTGGTGACGCTGCTGTCTTTCGTCACGCTGCTGTGGACCATATCGGGGCCGCTGGTCTTCGCGCTAAGCGGCCGGACCATCGCCATACCCGGCTACATGGTGTGGTTCGCCGTGCTGTATGCCGCCGCCGGATCCTGGCTGACCCACAGGATAGGCAAGCCGCTGATCGGCCTGAGCTTCCGCCAGGAGCAGACCGAGGCGGATTTTCGCTACGCGCTGATGCGGCTGCGCGAGAACGCCGAGGGCATCGCGCTGTACGGCGGCGAACCCGCCGAGCGTGCGGGGCTGCATGGGTCTTTCGGCCACATCCGCGAGAACTGGCGCTGGCTGATGGTCTACACGCGCCGGCTGGTGTTCGTGAACTCCGGCTATGGGCAGGCGGCGATCGTCTTTCCGCTGATCGTGGCCGCCCCGCATTATTTCTCCGGCGCCATCACGCTGGGCGTACTGATGCAGATCGCCTCGGCCTTCGGCCAGGTCCAGGGCGCGCTGTCGTGGTTCGTGGACGGCTATGCCTCGCTGGTGGGCTGGCAGGCCGCCGCCAACCGCCTGCTGGACTTCCAGTCCGCGCTGGGGGCGGCCGAAGCCGAGCACGCGGCGCGCGATGGCCTGCGCGGCATCGCGCTGTTCGACCGCGAAGATACCCGCGCGCCGGGCGCCATCGCCGCCAGCGCATTGGTGCTGGCCCTGCCCGGCCGGGGCGGGGGGCGGACACTGACCGAGCCTTTCTCGATGACGTTGCGGCCGGGCGAACGGGTGCTGGTGACAGGCCCCTCGGGCGCGGGCAAGAGCGTCCTGTTCCGCGCCATGGCCGGCATCTGGCACTACGGCCGGGGCACCATCGAACGCCCCGCCGCCGCGCGCATCCTGTTCCTGCCGCAGCGCAGCTACGTTCCCGCCGGCACGCTGGCCGCCGCGCTGGACTATCCCTCGCCGCCCGGCACCCACGACGACGCCACCCTGGCCGCGCTGCTGCGCGATTGCCGGCTGGAGCGCCTGGCCGGCCTGCTGCAACGACGCGACAACTGGGGGATGCGGCTGTCGCCGGGCGAGCAGCAGCGCCTGGCCTTCGCCCGCGCCATCCTGCAGCGGCCCGACTTCCTGTTCCTGGACGAGGCGACCTCGGCGCTGGACGAGGAAACCGAGGCCGCCATGTATGCCCTGCTGGTCGAGCGGCTGCCGCGCGCGGCCATCGTCAGCATCGCCCACCGCAGCACGGTCGCCCGCTGGCACGGCCGCCACCTGCGCTACCGTCCCGTCCATGCGGCGGGAGATGGGCCTCGCTACCTGCCGGCCGACGAGGCGCTGCCGCGCCCAGCCTAGGCCCGCTCACGCCGCATCCGCGCCCGCGTCCCTGGCCTGGGCCGCCACCCGCTCGAACGCCGCCCTGAGCACGCCCAGCGCCGGCTTGTCGACATCCGCCCGGCGGCACACGAAGGCGATCTGCCGCCGTGGTCCGCCCCGCCCCAGCGACAGCTCGCGGAAGCGGTAGGCCTTGCGCAGCGGGTCGTAGGGCTGCGGAATGATGGACACTCCCAGCCCCGCCGAGACCATCGCGATGATGGCATGGCTGGACAGGAGATCGATACGGCTTTTCATGCGCGGATGCAGGCGGTGCACGTATTGCGCGGCAATGCGGCCACCCGTGGAAGTCTTGTCGAAGCGTATCCAGTCGTGGCCGCGCAGCAATTGCTCGACCGTGTCGCCCCGCGCGTCGGGCGGGGCCACCAGCACCATGGTCTCGTGCATCAACGTCTGCCAGTGCAACCGGCTCGATCCGCCCGACTGCGGCCGCACCAGCACCGCGGCGTCGATGGCGCCGTCCCGCAGTTCGCCCAGCAGCCGCTCCGAGCGGCCCCGGGCCAGGTGCACGTCCAGTTCGGGATAGTCCGATTGCAGCACCTTCATCGCCATGGGCAGCAGCGTGGCCTGGATGGAATCGATGGTGCCCAGCGCGACCTTGCCGGACACCCGCGTCTGGCGCCGCGCGCGCAGGGCCTCCAGCGATTCCAGCGTGCCCTGGACCAGCGCCGCGAGTTCGTGCGCGAACGGCGTGGGACGGGCCTGGCGCGCCGCGCGGTCGAACAAGGGCTGCCCGAAATGCTGCTCCAGGTACTTGATGTGCTGGCTGACCGCGCCCGGGGTCAGGTTCACTTCCTCGGCGGCGGCCGCGAAAGTGCCCCGGCGCAGGACGGCGCAAAGGGTTTGCAGGAATTCCAGTTTCATTAGATTTCCTAAACAGACGCATCACGAAAAATCGCTTTTCGTAGTTTATCGAGTGTCTAGAATCCGTTGGATAACCATGACAGGAGACACCCGTGAAGACCGTCCCGCCCGCCGCTGCCCTGCCCCTTTTCCGTCCCGGCCGCCGCGCGACCTGCCTGGCCGCGATACTGGCCTGCGCCGGGCCGGCGCAGGTGCTGGCCCTGGAAGCCTTTCCCGCCCGGCCGATCACGCTGATCGTGCCCAATCCGCCCGGCGGCTCCAACGACGTGTTCGCCCGCGCGATCGGCAAGCGCCTGGGCGACGCGCTGGGCCAGCCGGTGGTGGTGGACAACAAGGCCGGCGCGGGCGGCAGCGTGGGTGCGGGGCTGGCGGCGCGCGCGCAGGCGGACGGCTACACGCTGCTGTTCGTGTCGTCCACCTACACCACCAATGCCGCCATCCAGACCAATCTGCCGTTCGATCCGGTGCACGCCTTCACGCCGGTCGCCATGGTGGCCAAAGGACCGATGATCCTGACGGTGAACAACGAGCTGCCCGTCAAGACGCCGCAGGAGTTGCTCGCGCGGGCGAAAAGCCAGCCGGGCAAGCTGAACTACGCCAGCTCGGGGGTAGGCAGCATCAACCACTTCGCCACGCACCAGTACGCCCAGGTCGCGGGCGTGCAGATGACGCACGTCCCGTACAAGGGCATGGCGCCGGCCATCAACGACCTGATCGGCGGACATATCCAGGTGCTGATCGCCAGCGGCCCGTCCATCCTGCCCTCCGTGAAGGCGGGCAAGGTGCGCGCGCTGGGCGTGACCAGCGCCACGCCCTCGGCGGTGGCGCCCGGGCTGGCGCCGCTGGCCGCCAACGGCGCGCCGGGCTACGAATCGGGGCTGTGGTGGGGCATCCTGGCGCCCGCTGGCACGCCGGCCCCGGTCGTGGCTCGCCTGAACACCGAGATCAATCGTATCCTGGGCCAGGACGAGATCAAGGACCTGCTGCTGCGCGAAGGCGCCGAGCCCGACCCCAAGACGCCGGACGCGTTCGGCGCCCAGTTGCGGGGCGACATCGAGCAATGGCGCCGTATCGCCCAGCAGGCGAACATCAAGGCGGAGTGATGGCATCGTTGAAGCAACGCGGTTATGAACCCGGCGCGGGCGGTCCGCTGTCGGACGTACGCATCCTGGACCTGTCGCGGCTGGTGGCGGGCAACACGCTCACCCAGGTGCTGGCCGACTTCGGCGCCGACGTGGTCAAGGTGGAAAGTCCGGACGGCGACACCCTGCGCGCCTGGCGCACCCAGGACGTGGACACCAACTGGAAGCTGTACGCGCGCAACAAGAAAAGCCTGGGCCTGGACCTGCGCCAGCCCGCGGCGCGCGAGCTGCTGCTGGAACTGGCGGCCTCGGCGGCGGTGCTGGTCGAGAGCTTCAAGCCGGGCGTGCTGGAGGCCATGGGCCTCGCGCCCGACGTACTGCTGGCGCGCAATCCGCGCCTGGTCGTGGTGCGCATCTCGGGCTGGGGCCAGACCGGACCCTATCGCGGCCGGCCCGGTTTCGGCACGCTGGTCGAGGGCATCTCGGGCTTCGCCGCCATGAACGGTTTCGCCGACCGCGAACCCGTGCTGCCGCCCATGTACCTGGCCGACACGGTGGCCGGGCTGTACGGCGTGGCGGGCCTGCTGATCGCGCTGCGCGAGGTCGAGGTCAACGGCGGACAGGGACAGGTGATCGACCTGCCCCTGCTCGACCCGCTGTTCGCGGTGCTCGGCCCGCAAGCCGCCAACTACCGCCTGACCGGACGCATCAAGCCACGCACCGGCAGCCGCTCGACCAACTCCGGTCCGCGCAACGCCTATCTGTGCAAGGACGGCCTGTACGTGGGCCTGTCGGCCTCGACCCAGAAAATGGCCGAGCGCCTGTTCGTTTCCATCGGCCGGCCCGACCTGGCCGCCGATCCCCGCTACCGCACCAACGCCGACCGCGTGCGCCATGCCGAGGAACTCGACGCCATCATCGGCGCCTTCATCGCGCGGCGCACGCAAGCCGAGAACGTCCGCTTCTTCGAAGAGGCGCAGGTCACCATCGGCCCCATCTACGACATCTCGCAGATCGTGGACGATCCGCACTTCGTCGACCGCGAGATCCTGGCCGACTATCCCGATCCCGATATGGGCGCCTTCCCCATGCATCACGTGGTGCCGCGCATGAGCGGCACGCCCGGCGCGATCCGCACACCGGCTCCGGCCATCGGCCAGCACAACCGCGAGGTGCTGGCCGCGCTGGGCGTGGACGACGGGCGCTACCAGGCACTGGTGCGGGACGGCGCCGTGCACCAGGAAAACGAGGACCGTTGACGGTCCCGCCTTCAAGAGACCCGCCATGCGCAGCAAACTCTTCGTTCCCGGCTCCCGCCCCGAACTTTTCGCCAAGGCCCTGGCCGGCGACGCCGATGCGCTGTCCTTCGACCTGGAGGACTCGGTGCAGCCCGATCGCAAGCACGAGGCGCGCGCGGCCGTCGCTGCCTTTCTCGCGTCGTCGGCCGCCGGCACCGGCAAGCGCATGGTCGTGCGCATCAATGCCTGGAATACGCCGCATTTCGGCGCCGACCTGGACGCGGTGGCGCTGCCGGCGCTGGACCTGGTCAACCTGCCCAAGGCCGAATCCCCCCGAGCCATCCAGGCCACGGCGCAGCGGCTGGACGAGATCGAGCGCGCGCGGGGCATTGCCCGGCCGATCGGCATCCTGGTCAACATCGAGACGCCCGAGGCCCTGGCTCGGGCCGCGGAACTCGCTGGCTCCCATCCGCGCGTGGCGGGCCTGCAGGTCGGACTGGGCGACCTGTTCGAAGACCTGGGCGTCGACCGGCGCGACAGCGCCGCCGTGCACCACGTCCTGCTGGCCATACGGCTGGCCGCCGGCCGGGCCGGCGTCTGGGCCTGCGACGGCGCCTATGCCGACATCGCCGACCGCGCGGGCTACCTGGCCGAGGCGCACATGGCCCGGCGGCTGGGCTACGTGAGCAAGAGCTGCATCCACCCCAGCCAGGTGGCGATGGCCAACGAGGCGTTCCGGCCCACGGACGAGGAAGTCCGGCACGCGGCACGGGTACTGCAGGCCGAGCAGGACGCCGCGCGCGCCGGCCTGGGCGCCTTCACGGTGGACGGCCGCATGGTGGACGCGCCCTTCATCCGCCGCGCGCGCGCCATCATGGACACGGCACGCCGCCTGGGCCTGGCGACCGCCTCCTAGGGCCTGTTCACGCTAAAAGGCGCCCGCACGGGCTCTAGAGCGTATGGCTGCGGTCGCCCCGGCCGAAGCCCGACAGCGGCCGGTCCAGGCCGCGGCCCACGGCCAGCACCTTGAACAGCTCGCCCATCTCGGCCGGCGACAGCAGTTTCTGCACCGGCGCCACCGCCTGCGCATAGGCGGCCGCGTCCGCCGGATCCAAGCGCGACAGCAGCTCCATCAACCCGGCGTTCATCAGGAAGCCGGCCTGCGAGGCATAGCCCAGCACCTCCAGCCCGCCCTCGGCCGCCGCCTCGGCCATGGCGGTGAAATCGACGTGGGCGGTGATGTCCTGCACGCCCACGGCGACGAGCGGATCGGCGTGCGCCACGTGCCGCAGGTGGCACATCAGCGTGCCCTCCATGCGCTGCGGGTGGTAGTACTCGGCGCGCGAGAAGCCATAGTCGATCAGCAGCGCCGCGCCCGCCCGCAGCCACGCCCCCATGCCGCGCACGAAGGCCTCGCCCCGCGGGTTGATCTCGGACACGTAGCCCGGCAGCGGCGGCATTCTCGATGAAACGGCCTCGGCCAGGTCGGCCGGCGCGGCGCGGTCCCGCCAGACGAAGCGCGCGTTCTCGTCCAGGGCCACGCCGCGCTCCGCCAGGCCGCCTTCGGTCCAGCGGAACAGCCGCACGGGCATGGCGTCGAGCACCTCGTTGGCCACCACGCAGCCGGTAAAGGCGGCCGGCAGCACATCGAGCCATGCCACACGGTCGCCGTAGGCGGCCAGCCGGGCGCGCTGGCGATCGCGCAGGTCGGCCGAGACCTCCACGATGCGGTAGCGCGCCGCCACGCCCAGTTCGTCCAGCGCCGCCAGCATCCCCGCCGCCAAGGCGCCGGTGCCGGCGCCGAACTCCAATACCTCGATGCCGCCGCAGGCCTCGAGCACCTCGGCCACCTGGCGCGCCAAGGTCTGCGCAAACAGCGGCGTCAGCTCGGGCGCGGTCACGAAATCCCCGGACGGATGCCGTCCCCCTTCGGCCAGCTTGGCGCTGCCGGCGGCGTAGTAGCCCAGGCCGGGCGCATAAAGGGCCTGCTCCATCCATCGATCGAACGGCAGCCAGCCTCCGGCGCCGCGTATCTGCGCGGCAAGATGGTCGGCAACCAGGCGGGAATGGGCGCTGGACGCGGGGTCGAGATCGGGAAGCTTGCTCATGCCGCCATTTTCCCATGACTGCGCGCCGCAACCGGCGGACTGCCTTGCGAATACCCACTTGTAGGGATCCCGCCCCTGCGGCGGCGCTGATAGGCTGATCCGTCCCTCGTACGAACCAGATCCCATGGATAGACGTCATTTCCTGAACACCGCCGCCGCGAGCGGCATGCTGGCTTGGCTGTCCGGCTGCGGCGGCAGCGGCGCCATCGTGGCCGACCAGATCGAGTACCGCTACGGCCTCGACATGCTGCCCCAATCCCCGGCGATCGATCCCGACCTGCTGGCCTCGCCCACGCCGGGCCAGAGCTTCTCGGTATCGGTCATGATCG
Source organism: Pigmentiphaga sp. GD03639 (assembly GCF_029845405.1). Taxonomy (NCBI): domain Bacteria; kingdom Pseudomonadati; phylum Pseudomonadota; class Betaproteobacteria; order Burkholderiales; family Alcaligenaceae; genus Pigmentiphaga; species Pigmentiphaga sp. GD03639. The sequence goes on along the minus strand of NZ_JAOCLR010000006.1, from coordinate 68,943 downwards.
GCGATGCCCCGCAAGCCGGCGTGCAGGTACAGGTCTACGACGTCCGCGACATCCTGGTGGACAGCGGTACCACCGATGCCGCGGGCACATTCGTGTCCACCGCGGAAGGCCGCAATTTCCTGGTGGCCGTGGCCGACACCGCCCAGGGGCGGCTGTACGGGTTCGAATACAACTTCGGGACGAAGATCCAGCCCGTGATCGACGTCAACCTCCTGCCGACCGTCCTGGCCAGGCTTTACGAGCGCACCCGCCTGTCTCCGGCCGGCATCGATTTCGTGATGAAGAAGTTCTTCGGCGTCGACGCCTGGATCCTGCTGTCGGACCTCGGCCCGACGGGCAGCGCGCTGGACCAGGCCAGGCTCGCGCACCGCGCCCAGGCTTCGGGCCTGGGGCTGCAAGGCTACCTGGACGCGCTCGTCGACGGCATGGCCCAAGGCATCGCCGACGGCTTCGCCACGAACTACGACACGCTGTCCGGCTACGGCGCCCGGCGTTCCGCGCGATCGGCGGCCGGGGCGCCGGACGAATGCGGCGGCACGCCACGGTACGACGACCTCATCGACGAAAACATCCCCGACGAGTTGAAGGAGCTGGTCAACCGCCACTGGACCAAGGCCGCCAAGTGGGCCCTCGGCTTCGCCGTCAAGAAAGGCGCGAGCGCCATCGGCGTGCCCATCATCGGCACCGTGGGCGACCTGATCCTGGAGCAGCTTTTCCCCTCCTCCGACCCCGTCAAGGAAACCCTGGCGGAAATCAAGGCGCAGTTGCGCGACCTGTCCGCCAACATCCAGCAGATCCTGCAACGGCTGGACAAGGCAGAGTTCAATCGCAGCTTCGACGAAGTGCGCAGCGTATTCAACGCCTTCGACGCGATCTCCATCTCGATAAACCGCACCTCCGGCAACTACGAGCGCGGCGCGATTTCGCTGGAAGACTACTCGGCCGACATGCTCAGGCACTGCAACGACCTGGTGGCCCGGGACGCGCAACTGGTCGAAGCCTACAACCGCTTTGTCGGCCTGCGTTCATTCCTCGATGCCGGCGTGCTCACCCGCTGGATGGAGTACATGGGCAAGGGCCGCTATTACTCCGCCCTGGTGCAGAAGCAATACACCGACCTGCTCGATTACTTCCAGCAGTGGAACACCCTGTGCTACGCCTACCTGATCAATGCCCATGAGTCGATCGAGAAGCTCACCGGCAAGAAGGTCAACGCCGCGACCGTGCTGCGGCTGAACCAGTTGCTGGAAGCCTCCGCCATCAACCTGGAAAAGCTGCGCCCTCGGTACCTGGGCAGCCGCCGCCAGCTCATCGATCTGCGTCACGGCCTCACCTGGGTTGGCCGCTGCACGGCCACCGACCAGGTGGATGCCATGATGCCCGCGGCGCAGAGCCAGGCATTCCGGCTGCCCGGCCATCTCGACCTGCCCAGGGAGATGCGCAACACCTACGTCGATCCGTGCTCGCCCGACGACATGCCGCCCGGATGGTCGGCGGCCATCGGCGAAGACCTGATCGCCCGGTTCTCCTGGCGGCTGCCCAGCGCGGCCGAGCTCAACAGCTCGTTCGCCACCGTCATCCGCGAGCGCTACGGCAAGGCATTCAACTTCCAGACTTTCGCCGACGAGTTCAATCTATTCGACAGCACCGGCTTCTGCCGCGTGTCCCAGCCCGCCGTACCCATCGACGCCGTCGTGCTGCGAGACCCCATCGAGGGCGCGGGCCGCCGGCCCGTCGATGGCGGCAGGGGCTTCCAGCTGAGCCTGTACGACCTGGGCAAGCTGGCCTCTTACAAGCGGACGGCCTATGCGCAACCGGACAGCGGCCGGTTGCTGGGCGGCGAATACTATTTCTTCCCCGTGGCCGACATACCGCAGGAAACCCTGGCCAAATACCTTCCCTGGTCCGTCTATCAGGCGGCCGAGGACCTGAACCTGTAAACCCCCCGCCTGCTCCCCCGGCCCTGGCCGGGCGGAGAGCGCGGCCAGGCGGCTCCTTGCTAAAATCCCTGTTTTGCCGCCTTTCCGGACCCGACTCGCCATGCGCGAAGCGCGCCCTTCCTCTTCCCGCCCCGTCGTCCTGGTCACCGGCGCCGCCCGCCGCATCGGCCGCGAAATCGCGCTGGCCTTCGCCCGCGCAGGCTGGGACGTGGCCGTGCACTATGCGACCTCGCGCGACGCCGCGCTGGAAACCTGCGATGCCCTGCGCGCCCTGGGCGTCCGCGCCGAGGCCCATGCCTGCGACCTGGCCGACCCGGCCGCCGCCGAAACGCTGGTCCCCGCCGTCCGGACAGGATTCGGACGCGTGGACGCGCTGGTCAACAATGCCTCCACCTTCGAATACGACGACGTCGCCTCGTTCGACACCCGGCTGCTCCAGACCCACCTGCTGCCCAACCTGGTGGCGCCCGTGATCCTGGCGCGCGCGCTGGCCGCCGACGTGGCGCGGCGCGGGCCGGATGCCCGCGGGGCGGTGATCAACCTGCTGGACCAGAAGCTCTGGAACTACAACCCGGACTTCTTCTCGTACACGCTGAGCAAGGCCGCCCTGGAAGCCGCCACGACCATGCTGGCCCAGGCGCTGGCGCCGGCGGTGCGGGTGGTGGGCGTGGCGCCGGGGCTGACCATGATCAGCCACCTGCAGACGCCCCAGCAGTTCGCGCAGACCCATGCGATGTCGCCGCTGGGCCATGCCAGCCACCCCGAGGACATTGCCCAGGCGGTCCTGTTCGCGGCGCAGAACCGCTCGATCACCGGCACGACGCTGCTGGTGGACGGCGGACAGCACCTGGTCGGCTTCGACCGCGACTTCAGCATGATGAACCCGCCGGCGGGCAACGCCGCCGGCCAGACTTGAGTGGAACCATGGGCACACGCCGCATTTTCTTCAACCGCCTGGCCATCGATGCCCAGATCGGCATACTGGACCACGAACGCGGCGCCACCCAGCCCCTGCACGTGGACGCCGAGATCGACCTCGAGGGCGTGGACATGCCGGCCCATGACGGCATCCAGGAAGTGCTGGACTATCGCCGGCTGCGCGAGTGCATCATCGACGAGTGCACGCGCACCCACGTCAACCTGATCGAAACCCTGTGCGACCGGCTGGCCGCGCGGCTGCTGGCCCAATTCCCCGAGATCCGCGACGTGCGACTGCGCGTCGCCAAGCCCCAGGCCTTCGCCGACTGCGCGGCCGTCGGCATCGAGGTGTCGGCCACCCGGGCCCCCGGGGACGGCGCGCAGCGCCATGGAGCGCCGACATGAACGCCATCGTATCGCCCCTTCCGGATACCGCCGACGCGGGCCGCGCGCGGCTCAAGCAGGAACGCGAGCGCAACAAGCTGGAAAAACGGCTGATGCGCGAGGCCGGCCGCGCCATCGGCGACTTCAACATGATCGAGGCGGGCGACCGCGTAATGGTGTGCCTGTCGGGCGGCAAGGACTCCTACGGCATGCTCGACATCCTGCTCAAGCTGCGCGAGCGGGCACCCATCGACTTCGACATCGTCGCCGTCAACCTCGACCAGAAACAGCCCGGCTTCCCGGACGACGTGCTGCCGCGCTACCTGACCGAACTGGGCGTGCCCTTCCACATCGAGACCCAGGACACCTATTCCATCGTCACCCGCATCATTCCCGAGGGCAAGACGATGTGCTCGCTCTGTTCGCGGCTGCGGCGCGGCATCCTGTACCGCGTCGCCGACGAACTGAAGGCGACCAAGATCGCGCTGGGCCATCACCGCGACGACATACTGGCCACGTTCTTCATGAACATGTTCTACGGCGGACAGTTGAAGAGCATGCCGCCCAAGCTGGTGTCGGACGACGGCCGCCACACGGTGATCCGGCCGCTGGCCTACATCAAGGAAGACGACCTGGTCGCCTACGCGCAATGGAAGGCCTTCCCCATCATCCCGTGCAACCTGTGCGGCTCGCAGGAAAACCTCAAGCGCAAGGAAGCCGGCCGCCTGATCGACGAATGGGAACGGGCCTTCCCCGGGCGGATCGAGAACATCTTCAACGCCCTGTCGCGCGTGACGCCCTCGCACCTGCTCGACCGCGGCCTGTTCGACTTCGCCAACCTCCGGCCGACCGGCGTGCCCGACCCGGAAGGCGACACGGCCTTCGACCACGTCGATCCGCAACCCTCGTCCGCCAGCGCATGCGGCGACGAGACCGGCGAACCCCTGGCCGAACGCACCGTGCGCTTCTTCCGCGACGGCGCCACGCATTGAACGCCACGCCGGTCCTGGAGGCCCGAGGCGTCGCCCGCCGCTTTCCCAACGGCGTGGACGCCCTGTCGCCGATCGACCTGACCGTGCGCGCGGGCGAGTTCGTGACCTTGCTGGGCCCGTCCGGCTGCGGCAAGACGACCCTGCTGCGCATCTTCGCCGGGCTGGATATGCCCACCGCCGGCACCCTGCGGCGGCACGGCGACGTCGACGACCTGTCCTACGTGTTCCAGGATGCCACGCTGATGCCCTGGGCCTCGGTGGCCGCCAACGTGCGGCTGCCGCTGGACCTGGAACGCGGCCCGCGCCGTCTGCCCATGCAAGCGCGGCGCGGCCGGGTGCGCGAGGCGCTGGAACGGGTGGGGCTGGCCGATTTCGACACCGCGCGCCCCAGCGAGCTGTCCGGCGGCATGCGCATGCGCGTGTCCATCGCCCGCGCGCTGGCGACCGAGCCCAGCCTGCTGCTGATGGACGAACCCTTCGGCGCGCTGGACGACATCACCCGCCAGCACCTGGACGATGAACTGCTGGGCCTGGCCGCGCGTCAGAAGCTGACCGTGGTGTTCGTGACCCACAGCATCTTCGAGGCCGTCTACCTGTCGAGCCGCGTCATCGTCCTGTCGCGCCGGCCCGGCCGCATCGTGGCCGACATTCCCATCGAGGCCCCCACCCGCGACGCCGCCTTCCGCGTCTCGCCCGCCTTCGCCATGCAGGCCGCGCGCCTGCAGGCCGCGCTGCTGGAGGGACAGCGATGAACACCTGGCTGCGCCTGGGCGCCCCTGTCGTGGTCGCGCTGATCGTGATCGCGCTGTGGCAGGCCCTGGTGCGCGCGTTCGACGTCCCCGTCTACCTGGTGCCCGCACCGATGGACGTGGCCCAGGCACTGGTGCGGGACTGGGACCTGCTGTCCGGCTCGCTCTGGGTCACCCTGGAGATCACCGGCCTCGCGCTGCTGGCCGCCACCGTGCTGGGCGTGCTGCTGGCCTTCCTGTTCGTGCAGAGCCGCGTCATCGAAGCCAGCCTCTTCCCCTATGCGGTGCTGCTCCAGGTCACGCCCATCGTGGCGGTCGCGCCGCTCATCATCATCTGGGTCAAGCACACCCTGGTGGCGCTGACCCTGTGCGCCACCATCGTCGCGATCTTCCCCATCATCAGCAACACGGTGCTGGGACTGCGCAGCATCGACCCCGGCCTGCTCGACTTCTTCCGCCTGAAGCGGGCCAGCCGCTGGCAGATCCTGTGGCGGCTGCGCCTGCCCTCGGCCCTGCCGGCCTTCTTCGGCGGCCTGCGCATCGCCTGCGGCCTGGCCCTGATCGGCGCCGTCGTGGCCGAATTCGTCGCCGGCACCGGCGGCTCGCAAACCGGCCTGGCCTACCAGATCCTGCAGGCCGGCTACCAGATCAACATCCCCCGCCTGTTCGCCGCGCTGCTGCTCATCACCGTGGCCGGCGTGGTGCTGTTCGCGGCGATGACGCTGTTGTCGCGCGTCGTGCTGCGGGGCTGGCACGAGATGCGGTAGCGGCCCCATCTGGCGACCCTCGCCCGTCCCCGGTACCATGCAACACCACCGCATTCCGTTACCCGGAGCCCGCCCATGCGTCCCTCCCACGCCCTAATCCCCTCCCTGCTGGCCACCCTGGCCCTGGCCTTCCAGGCCCACGCCCAGGCCCCCGCGCCGGCCGACAAGCTCGTCTTCGGCTCGAACTGGTACGCCCAGGCCGAACACGGCGGCTTCTACCAGGCCCTGGCCGAAGGCACGTACAAGAAGCACGGGCTGGACGTCACCATCAAGATGGGCGGCCCGCAGATCAACGTGCTGCAACTGCTGCTGGCCGGCCAGTACGACGTCGCCATGGGCGACGACCTGCAGACCTACAAGGCCGTGGAACAAGGCCTGCCGCTGGTCACGGTGGCCACCACCTTCCAGCAGTCGCCCACCGTCCTGGTTTCCCACCCCGGCCCCAAGACCCTGGGCGACTTGAAGGGCAAGACCCTGTACATCGGCCAGGCCAGCGAAACCACCTACTGGCCCTGGCTCAAGACCAAGTACGGCTTCACCGACGCCCAGAAGAAGCCCTATACCTTCTCGGTCCAGCCCTTCCTGGTGGACAAGAACTCCGCCGTGCAGGGCTACCTGGCGTCCGAGCCCTACACCATCGAGACCCAGGGGGGCTTCAAGCCCACCGTGTTCCTGCTGGGCACCTACGGCTACCCCCCGTATGCACAGACCATCGTGGCCACCAAGTCGGGGCTGGATGCGAAGAAGGACGCGATCCGCCGCTTCGTCGAGGCCAGCGCCGAGGGCTGGAAGAGCTACCTGAAGAATCCCGCCCCCGGCAACGCGCTGATCCTGAAGGACAACCCGCAGATGACGAAGGCGCTGCTGGACTACGGCGTCAAGGCGCTGCGCGACGCGCGGCTGGTCGACGGCGGGGACGCCAGGACGCAGGGCCTGCTGACCATGACCGACGCGCGCTGGAAGAAGACCTATGAATTCATGGTGCGCGAGAAGCTCTTGAGTCCCAAGGTCGATTACCGGTCGGCGTTCACGACCGACATCGTCGACCAGGTCCATGTGCTGCCCTGAGCCGCGCGGCGTTCCGGCGCGGACCGGCCATGCATAGCGACGAGCTCGACTGCTTCTACCAGGTCGCCCTGTGCGGCGGCATACGCAAGGCTTCCGAGCGGCTGGACCTCGCGCCCTCGGTCGTGAGCCGGCAGATCGGCCGCCTGGAATCGGAACTGCAGATCAAGCTGTTCGACCGCAACAGCCGCAACATGACCCTGACGCCGGCGGGCCAGGTCTACCTGAACTACGTCGAGAGCCTGCGCCAGAACCGCAAGCTGGTGCTGGAGGAACTGGACGCGCTCAAGGGACTGCGCACGGGGCATGTGAAGCTGCGCACGATAGAGGGCCATGCCGCCGAACTGGCGGCGTCCACGATCGCGACCTTCCGCCGGCAGTACCCCGGCATCACCTTCGAGCTTGCCATGGATGGCAGCGACCAGATCATGGCGGCCATCGAGGCGGGACGGGCCGACATCGGCATCGCCCTGTCGCCGCGCGCGGCCAGCGCGGTCGAATGTGCCGTCCGCCTGCCTGCGCCGCTGTGCGCGGTGGTCTGGCCCGGCCATCCCCTGGCCGGACGGGCCTCGGTATCGATGGCCGAGCTGCTGGCCTATCCGCTGGCGCTGCCGCCGCCGGACACCGGCATCCGGCACCTGCTGGACGCGGTGGCCCGCGTCGAAAAGCTGGAGCTGACGCCAGCCCTGGTCACCAGTTCGATCGCGGCGATGCAGGCCTTCGTGCGCGACCAGGGCGGCGTGGCGATCCTGCTGGGCCTGTCCCTGAGCCGGCAGGGGCCCGGCGCCGAGGTGGTCGGCGTACCCTTGTCCGACCCGCTGCTGGGCCGCACCGCGCTCGAGATCTGCGTGCTGGGCAGGCGCCGGCTGACGCCGGCGGTCAACGCCTACCTGCGCCACCTGCGCGCCCACGTCGAGGGCGGGAACAGGCCCTAATCCAGCGTCACGCCGGCGCGCTTGATGAAGCCGCTCCACTTCTCGGTGTCCTTGCGGACGAACTCGGCCAGCTCCTGCGGCGAGCTGGTCGCCAGTTCCGCGCCCTGCTCGGACAGGCGGCGCATGACTTCCGGCGACTGCAGGCTGGCCACCACGGTATCGTGCAGGACCTTGACCACCGGCTGGGGAATGCCGGCCGGCCCCATCACCGCGTACCACAGCGAAGCATCGAAGCCCTGCAGGCCCGCCTCGGCCAGCGTGGGCAGCTCGGGCAGCACCGCCGAGCGCTTGGGCGTGGTCACCCCGATGGCGCGCAGCGCGCCGCTGCGGATGTGGGGCAGCATGGTGGGCAGGCTCTCGAAGGCCATCTGCACGCGGCCGGCCAGCAGGTCCACCACCGCCGGCGCCGTGCCCTTGTACGGCACGTGCGCGGTCTGCACGCCGGCCAGCTGGTTGAACATCACGCCCGACAGGTGCTGGATGGAACCCGCGCCCACCGACGAGAAGTTCAGCTTGTTCGGGTTGGCCTTGGCGTAGGCGATGAGTTCCTTCAGGTTGTGCGCCGGCACCGAGGGATGGATGACGAGCACGTTGGCCACGGTCGCCACCAGCGTGATGGGCGTGAAGTCCTTGACCGGATCGTAGGTCAGCTTGCTGTAGATGGCCGGGGCCGTCGCATGCGTGGCGGCGCTGGCCAGCGTCAGGGTGTAGCCGTCGGGCGCTGCCCGCGCGACCTGGGCGGTGCCGATGGTGCCGGTGGCGCCGGGCCGGTTCTCCACGACCACGGGCTGTCCCAGGCGGCTGGCCAGTTGCTCGGCCAGCGCGCGCGACAGGATGTCGTTGCCGCCGCCCGCGGTCCACGGAGATATCCACTGGATGGGCTTGGCCGGGTAGGACTGGGCGCTGGCGCCCTGCCAGCCGAGCAGGCCCGCCGCGAGCAGGATGAAAGCGGAGAGTTTCCTTGCAGGATTCATGATGGGTTCCTTAGTCAGACAAGCGCGCGACGCACGAAATCCAGGCGATCCTGTCCGAAGAACAGTTCACCGTCGATGACGAAGCTCGGTACGCCGAATATCCCGTTGGCCAGCGCCTCCCGGGTATGGTCCTCGAACAGACCGCGGCAGGACGGAGTATCCCCCTCGGCCACCAGCTCGCGGCCGGGATAGCCGGCCTCGTCGGCGATCCGGACCAGCGTCTCCGGATCGGCGATGTCCAGGTCGCGCACCCACACCCCGGCCAGGATGGCCTGGGCCAGCGGCCAGGCGGGCAGTCCGGCGCGCTCGGCGGCGAGCACGGTGCACGCCGCCAGCGACTCGTCCACGGGATGATGGCGCGGCTGGTCGTTGATGGGCATGCCCAGGTGCCGGGCCCAGCGCGTGCGCTCTACGCCCCGGTAGGCCCGGCGCGAGGGATGCAGGCCCGCCAGCGGCGCGCCGCCGGTTTCCCGGAACACGCGCAAGAGGTCGATGGGGCGGTAGACGATGCGGGCGCCCGTCTCGGCGGCCAGTTCGTGCAGCCTCGGCCCGGCCATGTAGACCCAGGGCGACAGCAGCGAGAAATAGAAGGTCAGGGTCTTCACGCGTGGCCTCCGTCTTCCGCTTCGCGGGTCAGCAGCACGGCATCGAGCGCGGCGGCGCCGCGGCCGGCCTCGAACACCCGGAAAGGATTGATGTCGATGGACGCGATGCGGTCGGCGTGCTGGTGCGCGAACACCGACAGGCGCACGATGGCGCGGACCAGCGCGTCCAGGTCGGCGCGGGGCCGGCCGCGCGCGCCGTCCAGCAGCGGGAAGGCCTTGAGCTCGCGCACCATCCGCATCGCGCCCTCGGCGTCGACCGGCGCGACGCACAGCGATACGTCGTCCAGCAGTTCGGCGTAGATGCCGCCCATGCCGACCATCACCACCGGGCCGAACACCGGATCGCGCTGCACGCCCAGGATCATTTCCACGCCGGCGGGCGCCATGGGCGCGACCAGCATGCCCTCGATGCGCGCCCGCGGCGCGGCCTGCGCGACACGTTCGCGCATGGCGGCCCAGGCCTGGCGCAGCCCCGCCTCGTCGGCGATGTCCAGCGCCACGCCCCCCGCTTCGCTCTTGTGCACGATGTCGGACGACAGCACCTTGAGCGCCACGGGATAGCCCAGTTCGCACGCGGCCGCGCAGGCGGCGTCGAGATCGGCCGCCGCCCGCTCGGGCAGCACGGGAATGCCCACCCGGGCCAGGACTTCCTTGGCCGCATGCTCGTTGGCCGCCTCCAGCGCCGGGAAGTGCGGCACGCTCGGCAGGCTGGCCGGGTCGGCCGGTCCGGGGCTGGACCGCGACAGCGCGCGCAGCGCGGACAGCGCCCGGATCGCGCGCGAGGCATCCTCGATCAGCAGGTAGCCGTGGTCGGCCAGTTCGTCCTGCAGCGCCTGCGGCGCCAGCATGGACAACACCAGGGCCGGCTCGGGGAACTCGCGGCGCAGGTCCGCGAAGATCTCGGCCAGCGGCTGCTGCAACGGCGGCGAATACGGCATCGCGGTCAGGAAGAACACCACCGCTTCGTAGCGCCCCTCGCGCAGCATCGTGCGCAGGAAACGCCGGAACAGTTCCATGTCGCTCCAGATCTGCGCCGTGCCGTCCACCGGATTGCGCACGGCGGCCAGCGGCAGCATCGCGCGCAGTTCGTCCTGCGCCGGCTGCGGCAGCGGCGCCATGTCCAGCTTCTCGTGCTCGGCGACGTCGGCCATCAGCACGCCCACGCCGCCCGACACGGTGAACACCCCCACCCGGCCTTCGGTGATGCGCTTGCCGCTGCCCGCCGCGTAGGCGGCGTCGAAGAAGGATTCGATGGAGTCGGCGCGATGCACGCCGTACTGGCGGAACAGGCTGTCGAAGACACGGTCGTTGCCGGCCAGCGCGCCCGTGTGCGACTGCGCCGCCGCCCGCCCCACGTCCGAGCTGCCCGCCTTGACCATGACCACGCGCTTGCCGCGCTCGCGCGCCAGCGCCAGCGCATGCACCAGCCGGTCGGGACTGCGGCAGCCTTCCATGTAGCCCATGATGACGTCGGTCTCGTCGTCGCGCGCGAAGTGCGCCAGGCAGTCGGCCATCTCGACGTCGCATTCGTTGCCGGTGGTCACCCACGCGCCCAGCGGCAGCCCGCGGCGGCGGGCCATCACCAGCGCCTGGCCGCCGAACGCGCCGCTCTGGCTGACCAGCGCGGTGCGGCCCAGGCGCGGCAGGCCCAGGTCCACCATGAAGGCGAAGCTGGCGATCATGCCGATGCGGAAGTTCATCACGCCCATGCAGTTCGGACCGATGATGCGCATGCCGCTCTCGCGCGCCAGCGCCGACAGCCGGGCCTGCATGGCGGCGCCTTCGGGGCCGACTTCCGCGAAGCCGGCGCTGAACACCGTCATCGCCTTCACCCCGCGGTCGGCGCAGGCCTGCGCGGCCTCCAGCACCGCCGAGGCCGGCAGCGCCACGACCGCGTGGTCCACGCCCCACGGCAGCTCGGCCACGCCGCGCAGGGCCGGCAGCCCCTGCACCTCGCCCCCCCGGGGGTTCACGGGCAGTATGGTGCCGCCATAGCCGTGCGCCTTCAGGAACTTGATGGGGCGCCCGCCTATCTTCAGCGGATCGGCCGAGGCCCCCAGCACGGCGATCGAAGCCGGGGAGAACAGCGGATCGAGGGAACCGGCCGCGTGCTCGCGGACGGGGGATTCAATACGGTCCAGCATGGTGCAGGGGTCCTCCGGACAGGGCGGGAAAGCCGCAGTCCTTGACAGCGATGACATCGATGAATTCGGCGCGCGGCGCCAGGCCCTCGGCCAGGCAGGCGCGCGCGGCCTCTGTCCAGGCGGCATAGGGCGGCACGGGCTCGCCCGCGGCGCGCAGCCTGCGGGCGATGCGGGCGCGCGTGGCGGCATCGGGCGCATCGGCGGCCTTGGCCAGCGCGCGCTCGGCGAAGAACAGGTGCAGCAGGGCCCGGGCCTGCGGGCCCGCGGCCAGTTGCGCGAAACGCTCGCGCTCGGCCTCGCAGCCCCGCTCGAAGGGCAAGGCCGCGGCGGCCAGGATCAGGTCGACGGCCTGGGGGCCGGCCTCGCGGCCGGGAAAAGCCTGCTCGGCCACGTCCAGGTAGCGCGCGCGCAGCGCGTCGGCCTGCGCGCCGTCAGGAACGGCCAGCTCGGCGGTGCGCCGCCACGGCAGGCGGCCCGACGCGATGTCGCTCGCGCGGCGCACGGCGGCGGCCACCGGATCGTCGGCCACCTCGTCCAGCAGCCCCTGGGCCAGCGCGGCCGCGGCGTCCACGCCCCGGGCCCGCGTCACCATGTCCAGGGCGGCCTCCAGGCCCACCAGGCGCGGCAGGCGCTGAGTCCCGCCGGCGCCCGGCACCAGGCCCAGGTTCAGCTCGGGCAGCATCAGCAGCGCGTCGTCGGCGCCGACTCGCGCATGGCAGGCCAGCGACAGCAGCGTGCCGCCGCCTATGCACTTGCCGCGCACCGCGGCCACGACGGGCTTGGGGAAAGTCTCGATGCGCCGCGCCAGGTCGGCCATGCGGACCGTGCCGGACGCATCGGGCCGGCCGACCTCGCGCAGGTCGCCGCCGCCCGAGAACATACGGCCCGTGCCGGCCACGACCACGCCGCGCAGGGCCCGGTCATGCTCGATGCCGGCCAACGCCTCGGCCAGGGCGGCACGCACGTCCGCTCCGATGGCGTTGACCGGAGGATGATCGATCCACAGGATGGCGATGCCGTCCCGCAGCACGGAAGAAACGAAGGAAGAAGACACGGAACCACCCGGGAAATGCCAGGCGCCCATTCTCGCGGGCGCTACCGGGGTGGACAATCACCGTGGGCGGAACAATGCGTTGCTGCGCGAGCAACGCAGCCCGGGGGCTAGGACCGCTCGATCTTCTGCACCACCTGGTCCAGGAAGTCGCCGTCGGCTTCGTTCGACAGCACCCGCACCGGCAGCCAGTCATGCGCGGGCGACAGCCAGACCTCGATCTTCTGGCCATCGTCGTGGTCGCGCTCGCGCTTCAGGTGCACCGCCTCGATGCTGCCCATGGGCGTGGACAGCTTGTCGCGGCCCACCACCCGGAAGCGCCAGTTGTCCGACTGGCTCGAACCGGCGACGCGAAAGGGCACGACCTTGCCGTCGGCGAAGGCGCCGCTGTCGGCGCGGCCGAGCGAGGCCAGTTGCAGCAGCACCGACATGCGGTCCTGCGTGCCGGGCTTGAGCGGTTCCTCGTTGCCGCTGGGCAGGCGCAGGCGGCCCGCGGCGGCGTCGAACTCGGCCGTCTTGACGCGCTTGTTGCGCGTCTCCTGGTAGCGCGCGGGCTGCAGGCCGTCGTCGCCGACCTTGCCGGTGCTTTCCCAGACGAAGCTGAAGAACAGGAAGCTGCCGCGGTTCACCAGCCGGTAGTCGCTGCCGTTGCGCTGCCATTCCAGCGTGCTGTCGACGTTGATCTTGAAGCCCTTGGCGGAGGCGTTCAGCTTGTAGGTCAAGACGGCCGAGGCGGGCGGCGAATAGCGTTCGGCCGCATGCAGCGCGGGCGCGGCGGCGGCCAACGCCAGGGCCGCGCAGGCGCGGGTGAAATGTCGGCGAGAGGGACGAAAGACGAAAGGCATGGCGAGTCCGGGCCGCGTTCGCGCGGCCCTCGATACGGTGATGCCTCTATCGTACTGGACCCGCGCGGCCAGGCTGTTAGCGACTGCTACCGGGCTGCCGCGGCCCCTGCCCGCCTCGTGTTACTGTTCGGCATCTTGTCCCCCCATCGCATTCCTTCCAGGCAGCCATGAAACTCGCTTCCTATCGCGACGGCTCGCGCGACGGCCAATTGATCGTCGTTTCCCGCGACCTGCGCACCGCCCATTTCGCCACCGAGATCGCGCCCACGCTGCAACGCGCGCTGGACGACTGGAATTTCATCGCGCCGCAGCTGCAGGACCTGTACGACGCCTTGAACGCCGGACGCGCCGTGCGGCCGTTCGAATTCTCGGCCGAGCAATGCGCGGCCCCCCTGCCACGGGCCTTCCAGTGGGCCGACGGCTCGGCCTACGTCAATCACGTCGAGCTGGTGCGCAAGGCGCGCAACGCCGAGATGCCCGAGACGTTTTGGACGGACCCGCTGATGTACCAGGGCGGCAGCGACGATTTCCTGGGCCCCACCGACGACATCGTCTGCGGCGCGGAAGCCTTCGGCATCGACTTCGAAGGCGAGGTGGCGGTCATCACCGGCGACGTCGCCATGGGCGCCACGCCCGCCGAGGCGGCGGACGCCATCCGGCTCATCATGCTGGCCAACGACGTCTCGCTGCGCAACCTGATTCCCAACGAACTGGCCAAGGGCTTCGGCTTCTTCCAGAGCAAGCCGGCCACCGCCTTCTCGCCCGTGGCCATCACGCCCGACGAGCTGGGCGCCGCCTGGCGCGACGGCATGGTGCACCTGCCGCTCACGGTGACCTGGAACGGCAAGGTCGTCGGCCGGCCGCATGCGGGCACCGACATGGTGTTCAGCTTCCCGCGCCTGATCTCGCACATCTGCAAGACGCGCAACTGCCGCGCGGGCAGCATCGTGGGCTCGGGCACCATTTCGAACAAGGATGCGTCGGTCGGCTACGCCTGCATCGCCGAGAAGCGGTGCCTGGAAGTCATCGCCGACGGTTCGGCCACCACCGAGTTCATGAAATTCGGCGACACTATACGCATCGAGATGTTCGACGAAACGGGCGCCAGCCTGTTCGGCGCCATCGACCAGGTCGTCGCCGCGCCCGAGCAGCAGTAGCGCCTTTCCCAGCGAGGAAACCGACATGGCCTCCCATACCGCCGGTTCCGGCAACCCTTTCGGCATCCCGGGCCTGCAGCTTCCCGGCAGCGACGGCAACATCGCCAACCCGGTGCTGCAAAGCATGGAAATGCTGCGCCAGGTCTGGGGCAGCCTGGGCGCCTTGCCGCAGGCGGCGCCGATCTCGCCCGCTATGGGCCTGGACGACCTGGACCGCCGCATCAACGACCTGCGCGCCGTCGAAAACTGGCTGAACCTGAACCTGACCATGCTGCGCGGAACCATACAGGGCCTGGAAGTGCAGCGCGCCACCATCTCCACCCTGCGCTCGTTCGCGCAGACCGCCAGCGAGGCATACGGCGGGGGCGACGCCGACGCGCCGCCTTCGCCGCTGGAAGTCGCTCTGGGACTGCGGCCCGCGCCGGCCAAGCCCGCCGCGAAGCCCGCCGGCCAGGACAAGCCCGACGCGGCCCCGAAGGCCGGGGACCAGGCACAGCAGGCCTCGGCCAAGTCCGCCGAGGCGCCCGCCGCGAATCCGTCCGCCGCGAACCCCTGGTGGAACATGCTGCAGGACCAGTTCAATCGCATGGCGACCGCCGCGGCCGCGTCCATGCCCACGCCTCCCGCTGCCGGAACCAAGGCGGACAAGGGGCAGGCCGCCGCCGCGGCCAAACCCGCGGCCAAGCGCACCGGCACGGCGTCCCGGGCCCGCAAGCCCAAGGCCCGGCCATGACCGGGACCGCCCGGCCGAACGCGACAGGCACCCGCCCCGCCACGGGCAGGGCGCCGCGCGGCAACCGCGGGGCGGCGCCATGAGTTCGCAGTTCCCCTGGGCCCACGCCACGCACCCCGACTGGCGCATGTCGGCGTCGCTGTGCCTGGCGCAGATCGAACGGGCCAGCCGGGTCGGCGCGGGCGCCGGCGCGACGCTCGGCTTCCTGTACCTGACCGACCACCACGCCGCCGAGGCCGCCGACATCCTGGCCTTCCTGCGCGAACGCACCGGCGTGACGCACTGGACCGGCGCGATAGGGGTGGGCATCGCGGCCGGCACCGCCGAATACATCGACGAACCCGCCATCGCGCTGATGCTGGCGGATTTCGCTCCCGACGACTTCCAGGTCTTCTCGGGCGCCACCCCGCCGCCCGAGCGGCTGGCGCGCACGCCCGACGGCCGCCGCGCCGCCTGGACCGCGCTGGTCCATGCCGACGCCGCCACGCCCGACCTGGCCGACCTGGTCCATGACATGCGCGGCAAGCTGGCCGGGGCGACCGTCTTCGGCGGTGTCTCCAGCAGCCGCCACCCGCAAACCACCATCGCTGACAGCGTGCTGTCCGGCGGCCTGTCGGGCGTGGTGCTGTCCGAGAATGTCGCCGTCGCCAGCCGGGTCAGCCAGAGCTGCCAGCCCATCGGACCGGTCCATCGCGTTACCGAGTCAGCGGGCCGCCGGCTCAACCGCCTGGACGGCGTGCCCGCGCTGGACGTGCTGCTGCGGGACATGGGCGCGCCGGACATGTTGCAGCGGCGCGCCACGCCGGCCGGCGCCCCGACCATGCCGGCGGCGGTGCAGATGCTGCAAGGCACCTTCGTCGGCATGGGCAGCGGCGACGCCTTCATGCACGGCGATTACCAGGTGCGGCCGCTGATCGGCGTCGATCCGCACGAGCGCGCGCTGGCCCTGGGTTCCGACCTGGACGAGGCCGACCATGTCGTGTTCTGCCGCCGGGACCGGGCGGCCGCGCAGGCCGACCTGATCCGGGCATGCACCTCGCTGCGCGAACAGATCGAGTCCGAGCACGGCGGCATGGAGCGCGTGCGCGGCGCGCTGTACATCTCCTGCCTGGGCCGCACCGGCACCCTGTTCGGCGGCCCGTCGGCCGAGATGCAACTGGTCCAGCAGCAACTGGGCGACCTGCCGCTGATCGGCCTGTATGCCAACGGCGAGATCTTCAAAGACCGGCTATATTGGTATGCGGGCGTACTGGCCGTCTTCCTCTGACGGCGCACCCGCCGGGAGCCGCATCATGAAGCCATCCCACCCCCATCACGCGGCCGCCGCGCCGCATCCGCTGCGCCGTGCCGCCATCGTGCTGGCCACCGCGCTGCTGGCGGCAGCGGCCCTGGCCGCCATGCCCCGCGCCGCCCGGGCCGACACCCCTGCCGCAGCCGCCGGCGCCTGCCCCGCCCTGCTGGACGTGACCTTCCCCAGGCTGCAGGACGAATCGCCGCAGAACCTGTGCCAGTACCGCGGCAAGGTGCTCCTGGTGGTCAACACCGCGAGCTATTGCGGCTATACCTACCAGTACGAAGGACTGGAGCGCGTCTACGCCAAGTACCGCGACCGCGGGCTGGTGGTGCTGGCCTTCCCGTCCAACGACTTCGCCCAGGAGACCGGCTCCAAGGAACAGATCGCCGACCTGTGCTTCAACACCTACGGCGTCAAGTTCCCGATCTTCTCGAAGTCGGTGGTATCGGGCAAGGATGCCAACCCGCTGTTCGCCACGCTGGCCAAGGCGACCGGCCAGCAGCCCAAGTGGAACTTCCACAAATACCTCGTGGGCCGCGACGGCAAGCCCGTGGCCGCCTTCCCCAGCGCGGTCGAGCCCACTGACGCGCGCATGACCCGCGAGATCGAGAAACTGCTGGCGGGCTGACCGCGCCAGACCGCTACGACGCCGCGCCCTGCGCGGCCAGCGCCAGGCAATCCTCCGCCAGCCGGCGCAGCCGCTCGCGCGCCTTGTCGCGCTGGGCCGGCGTGGCCATGTTGAAGAGATCGGCCGTCAACTGCGCGCGCGCCCGTTCACCGTCTTCATGGCGTGCCCGCACCGGCGCCGCGGCCGGCGTCTCCAGGTCCGAGAAGAATGCCCGCAGACGCGAGGCCGTCTGCGGCGGCGACTTGCTGCGGACCGCCTCGTCCACGATACCGACGAATATCCGTTGCCGGTCCTGCCGCAGCGACAGGCGCCAGGCCGCGTCCGCGCCGCGCGCGTCCACCCATTGCTCGAGATGGGCGCGCTGTTCGGGGGACAGCCGCCCCAGCCAGAATTGATAGCGGTCCACCATCTGGTCGATGCGGCGCTTGCGCACGGCGTCCGCATCGGCATCCACATAGTCTTCGCGGAACTCGTCGTTGTTCTCGGCCAGCCGCGCCAGCAGGCGGCGGCGCTGCGCGGGACCGAACTGGACCAGTACCTCGGCGAACTCGTCGGCCACCCGGCCGCCCAGCACCTGCAGGCGGCCCGTCACCTGTTGTTGCAAAGCCAGCAGTTCGGACGCGCTGAGCGGCGCCGGGTCTACCAGCCTGCGTTCGGCCGAGCGCAGAATATCGGCGTAGCGCGGCAATTCCTCGCGCCGGTGCCAGGCCAGCACCCGGTGCAGGCGGTCGCGGGCCGGCTGGCGCAGGCCATCCGACAGGTCGAACCAGTCGTCCATGCGCCAGGCCAAAACCTTGTCCGCGCTGTTGTAGCCCAGCTTCACGCCGCTGCAGGCGGCCACCAGGCCCAGGATGACAACGATCAATACACTTCTGATCATATGTTCGTCTCGAAGCTGCCTTAAACTGCCACGCTTTCACCCATCTCCAACCGGAGTAGTGCTGCAAATGCTCAACATCGTGATCCTGGCCGCCGGCATGGGCAAGCGCATGAAGTCCGACCTGCCCAAGGTGCTCCACGGGCTGGCGGGCCGTCCCATGCTGACCCACGTGCTCGGCGCCGCGCGGGCGCTGGACCCCTCCCGCATCGTCCTGGTGGTCGGCCATGGCGCCGACACGGTCAAGCGCCATTACGAGCAGGACACGGACCTCGGATTCGTTTTACAACAACCCCAGCTGGGCACGGGGCACGCCGTGCAACAAGCGGTACCCGAACTGGCCGGCAGCGACGGCCCCGGCGACGTCACCCTGGTCCTGTACGGCGACGTGCCGCTGGTGAACAGCGACACCCTGAAACGGCTGCTGGACGCCCAGGCCTCGAAGCCCGGCGCCGTGGCCGTGCTGACGGTGGAACTGGACGACGCCACCGGCTATGGCCGCATCGTGCGCAACGGCGCCGGCTCCATCGACCGGGTGGTCGAGCACAAGGACGCCTCGCCCGAGGAACGCGCCATACGCGAAGTCAACACCGGCATCCTGGCCGCGCCCACCGCCGCGCTCAAGCGCTGGCTGGCCGCGCTCAAGAACGACAACGCCCAGGGCGAATACTACCTGACCGACATCATCGCGATGGCGGTGGCCGACGGCGTGCCCGTGCTGTCCGCCGCCCCCGACCACGACTGGGAAACACTGGGCGTGAACAGCCGCGTGCAGCAGGCCGAGCTGGAACGCATCTACCAGCGCGCCCAGGCCGAGCGCCAGCTGGAAGCAGGCGTCACGCTGGCCGACCCGGCCCGCTTCGACGTGCGCGGCAACCTCCGCTGCGGCCGCGACGTCTTCATCGACGTGGGCTGCGTCTTCGAGGGCAACGTCGAACTGGCCGATGGCGTGTCGGTCGGCCCGAATTGCGTGCTGCGCGACGTGCGCGTCGGCGCGGGCACCCGCGTGGCGGCCTTCAGCCACCTGGACGGCGCCACCGTGGGCGCCGACGCCCGCATCGGCCCCTACGCGCGGCTACGCCCCGGCACACAGCTGGGCGACCAGACGCACGTGGGCAACTTCGTCGAGATCAAGAACAGCAGCTTCGACACCGGTTCCAAGGCCAACCACCTCAGCTACGTCGGCGACGCGACCGTGGGCGCGCGGGTGAACATCGGCGCCGGCACCATCACCTGCAACTACGACGGCGTCAACAAGTCGCGCACCGTGATCGAGGACGACGTCTTCATCGGCTCGGATACCCAACTGGTCGCGCCCGTCACGGTGGGCCGTGGCGCCACGCTGGGCGCCGGCACCACGCTGACCAAGGATGCGCCCGCTGACAGGCTCACGCTCTCGCGGGCGCCGCAGGCGACGGTGGAAGGCTGGAAGCGGCCGGTCAAAAAATAAGCCTCAGATCGCCACCCGCGTATCGAACTTGCTCCGGTGCACCGAAAAAAACGTGCGGACGTTGCGCACATTGCCCTGTGCCGTGAATGCCCGGTGCGCCAGCGCGTGATAGGCGGCCATGTCGGGCACCTGCACCACCAGCACGAAGTCCGGCCCCGTCGAGACCCGGTAGCACTGGGTCACGGCGGCCTCGCGCGCCATGGCGGCCTCGAATTCGGCCAGGCGCTCGGCCGCCTGCACGTCCAGCGTGATCTCGACGATGCCGGTCAGGCCGGCGCCCACCTTCTCGGGCGAGACGATGGCCACCTGTTTCTCGATCACCCCCTGCTCGACCAGGCGCCGGACGCGGCGCAGGCAGGTCGGCGCCGACACGTGCACGCGCGCGGCCAGTTCCTGGTTGGTCAGCGTGGCGTCGTTCTGCAAAACCGACAGAATGCGCCGATCGACGTCGTCGAGGTCCACGGTCAGGGTCATGGGCGGACTGAAGTGAAATTTTCAATAACTATTATGGTATTTTTTTAATAAAAATTCTTCTACCCGTGGCGGAGAAATTTTCACAAAAAAATACCTAAAAATAGTAATTACATTTCTTCCCGAAAAGACCAGAATTGCGCCGAACCCGTTCATCAAGGACACCAGTACCATGTGTGGCATCGTCGGCGCCGTCGCCCAACGCGACATCGTTCCCGTTCTGATCGAAGGCCTGAAGCGCCTGGAGTACCGCGGCTATGATTCCTGCGGCGTGGCGGTCCATCTCGAGGGCGAACTGCGGCGTACCCGCAGCACCTCGCGCGTGGCCGAGCTCGAGTCGCTGATCGCCGGGGAAAAGGTGACCGGCTTCACCGGCATCGCCCACACCCGCTGGGCCACCCATGGCGCCCCCGCCACCAACAACGCGCACCCGCACTTCTCGGCCGACCGCAACGGCCGCAGCCGCGTCGCGCTGGTGCACAACGGCATCATCGAGAACTACGAGGAACTGCGCGCCGAACTGCAAGGCTACGGCTACGAGTTCGAAAGCCAGACCGACACCGAGGTCATCGCCCACCTGCTCAACCACCTGTACGACGGCGACCTGTTCGCCGCCATGCAGCAGACGGTCAAGCGCCTGCAGGGTGCCTACGCCATCGCCGCCTTCTGCCGCGACGAACCGCACCGCGTGGTCGGCGCCCGCCACGGCTCGCCGCTCATCGTCGGCCTGGGCGAAAACGAGAACTTCCTGGCTTCCGACGCCCTGGCCCTGACCGGCACCACCAGCAACATCATCTACCTGGAAGACGGCGACGTCGTCGACCTGCAGCTCGCGCGCGTCTGGATCATCGACGAGAACGGCCAGCCGGTCGAGCGTCCGGCCCGCGCCGTGGTCGCGCACACCGCCGCGGCCGACCTCGGCCCCTACCGGCACTACATGCAGAAGGAAATCTTCGAGCAGCCGCGCGCCATCGGCGATACCCTGCAGGACATCGAGACCGTCACGCCCGAGCTGTTCGGCGATACCGCCGCCAGCGTCTTCGACCAGATCGACTCGGTGCTGATCCTGGCTTGCGGCACCAGCTACTACGCCGGCCTGACCGCCAAGTACTGGATCGAAGCCATCGCGCAGGTGCCCGTCGCCGTCGAGATCGCCAGCGAGTACCGCTACCGCACCAGCGTGCCCAATCCGCGCAGCCTGGTCGTCACCATCTCGCAATCGGGCGAGACCGCCGACACCCTGGCCGCGCTCAAGCATGCGCAGCAGCAGGGCATGAAGCACACCCTGACCATCTGCAACGTGGCCACCAGCGCCATGGTGCGCGAATGCACGCTGAACTTCCTGACCCGCGCGGGCGTGGAGATCGGCGTCGCGTCCACCAAGGCCTTCACCACCCAGCTCGTCGGGCTGTTCCTGCTGACGCTGGCGCTGGCCAAGAGCAAGGGCCGCCTGTCCGAGGAACAGGAAGCGGACCACATCCGCTCGCTGCGCCACCTGCCGGTCGCCATCCAGGCCGTGCTGGCCCTGGAGCCGCAGATCATCTCGTGGGCCGAGGAGTTCGTGCGCAAGGAAAACGCGCTGTTCCTGGGCCGCGGCATGCACTATCCGATCGCGCTCGAAGGCGCGCTCAAGCTCAAGGAAATCAGCTACATCCACGCCGAGGCCTATCCCGCCGGCGAGCTCAAGCACGGCCCGCTGGCCCTGGTCACCGACCAGATGCCCGTGATCACCGTGGCGCCGCAGGACGCCCTGCTCAAGAAGCTGCAATCGAACATGCAGGAAGTGCGCGCGCGCGGCGGCCACCTGTACGTGTTCGCCGACGCGGGCAGCAACATCCGCTCGGAAACCGGCGTGCACGTGATCCGCATGCCCGAGCACTACGGCTGGCTCTCGCCCATCCTGCACGTGGTGCCGATGCAATTGCTGGCCTATCACACGGCCTGCGCGCGCGGCACCGACGTGGACAAGCCGCGCAACCTGGCCAAGAGCGTGACGGTGGAGTGATGCCAGTCGGCTCTGGGCGTTGCCGTCAGCGCGGCGCCCAGCACTCCAGCCGTCTCAGTACCTCCCCCTTCGGCAGCCGTTTGCGCGGGTGGTTCCAGATGCGCGAGAGTCCTTCATGGAGCATCGAGGAGTCAACGTTCCCCGACGCCTCCATCTGATCCAGCATCCACAGCAATCCATAGACGATGCAATGGCGTGCTTGGGCCTCTGTCCGTAAGAGTTTATCGCCAGAAACAAGGGCATGGCCCTGGCGTCGCGCACAACTCAGCGCGAAACAGTCCGGCAGGGACAAGCCCGGACGTTGCTTTCGGATCTGCTGCGCGAACTCGACCTCATCCGGACTCAAGGCCACGACCCCCAAGCCCAGCCTGCGCAGCAAGGGGCCATTTTCGGGCTCCAGCTCGCGAACGTAAAGCAGGTCTGGCACCACCATCGTCAAGCCACATGAAAACGCTTGCTCAAGTAGCCCACCCCTCTCCAAGTCGACCAAGACGGATGTGTCAGAAACCAGGATGATCATGGTGGGTCAGGCAGGCTGCCCCATCAATCTACGATCCAACTCACGAACGCTGATGCACAGCAACTCGGCCGCCCGAGCTTCCGATATGGCGCCTTCGGCGACAGCTCGCAAGCATAGGCGCTCCATCCGCTGCGGCACTTCCGCCTTCAGCGCGCCTGGCTCACTGGAAGCTTGGCTATTCCAGCCCAGGTCTTTGATCTGAGCCCACAAGCGCCCATAGACCGCCTTGGTGACGATTTCCAATTGCGCGCATCGCACAACCAGTGATGCGATGCTAACCTTGAACAGCTTCTTTAATTCAACCAGTTCGCCGATGGAAATGGACGTTCGATGCGATCCCAACAGCCGAAGCACCATGTCCTTGGCCATCAGGAAGGCGCCGGCGAACCGATCCGCGGCCTTTTCCTGTTCCGCATCGCTGAGCCCGCTAAAGCGCAACACCAAGTGAGCGAGCTCATGAGCGAGCGTGAATCGCTGCCGCTCCCCATTGTGCCGCTGGTTCACCACGATCACCGGCACATCCTGACTGTCGGGGCGTCGCACGAATGCCTTGGAGCCGGACACGTTCTCCGGCAATTCCAAAGCGATCACTTTGATGCCCTTGTCCTCGAGCAACTCCGACATGAACGGGATGGGGTCAATGCCAAGCTTCCAGAGCCGGCGCAATACCTCGGCCGCCCGCTCGGCGTCCTCGATGCGGCCAATTTGAAATGCTTGATCGTCGGGAGCATCCCAGGGTTGCTCCACACCGGGTAGCAACTCTTCCAGCTCCAGGTACCGCTCGACCTGATCCAACACAGTAGCTTCCACGGCACGCTCCTCCTTGGCGCCTGCATGGGGCGCTTTCCGGAAGTCCACGCCCGTCAGTTCGATTTCGCGCTCGCTCAGCAGGTACTCGGGCGAGACCTGCAGGGCTTTGGCCATCGCCAGCAAGATCGTTGAACTCGGCATCATCTCATCGCGTTCGTACTTGCCGATGGCCTGAGCCGAGACCTGCCGTTGAATAGCGGCTTCCAGTTCGCGCAGCGACAACCCGAGGGCCTCGCGCGCCCTCTTGAGTCGGTTTCCGATCATGATTTCTCCGCGCCATTGTTTACAACTTGACTATTAATATTGTCGTTTGTAAACTCATCTAAGTCAACTTGATGGCCAACCGGAAAAACGTTCATGTCGTCCAGCGCGATAACGGCTGGGGCGCGCTACGCGAAGGCGGGCAACGCGCAACCCAGGTGTTCGACACACAGGCCCAAGCGATCGAAACCGGTCGACAAATGGCGCGCCAAGGCCAGGGCGAACTGCTGATCCACGGCCAGAACGGGCGCATCCGTGCTCGCGACTCTTACGGCAACGACCCCTGCCCGCCGAAGGACAACAAATGATCAAGTTCGATATCAAGATGCCGAGCACGGATGACCTCATGCGAGCGGCAATGGCGGAGATTGAGAAAAACATTACCCAAAGGGCACGGCGAGCGGCGGCGCCCCATTTGCGGTGGTCCTCGACGCCACGCCGCTCGGCCTCCTGAAAGGGCCGTTGGTGCGGGGTTAAGCCTGGCGGCCGGTTACTCGCGCAAGCACGGCGCGCGCTTCGCCGGCGTTTGCGCCCCGCCAGGCGACGATCTGGTCGGGCCGGATGAGGGCCAGCGGCGCTTCGTACAACGCGCGCAGCGCCGGCGACGCCAAGCGGAGGGGCTTCAGGTCGATGGCCAGCTCCCGCGCGGCGATCTCGAAACCCGTGTGCGGCGCCTCGTCCTCGCCCAGCACCAGCAGCGTCCATTCGCGGTGGAACAGGTCGAACAGCGAACGGCCGTCCTCCAGCCACATGTGCGGTGGCCGGCCGCCGGGACTGGCGGTGGGGACGTACTGGTTGGGTTCGTCCGGCGGCGGCGGCACGCCGTCGCCCACGATGATGGGCGAGCCGTCGTAGCGCCCCCCGAACGTGACGCCGGGAATGTTGAACTCCAGCCGCGCATGCTCGTCCAGGTGGCGCGCGGCCGCCATGCGTTCGGCCTCGCCCTGCGGCGTATCCGCTTCCAGCACGGCCCTGGCCTGGAACAGCCCCACCGAATCGGCGAAGCGCCTGGCAAAGCCGGTATTCCGCTCGGCCAACGGCCTGCGCTCGGCCTCGTAGCTGTCCAGCAGCGCCGGCGGCGCCTGTCCCTTCAGCACGCTGGCGAGCTTCCACGCCAGGTTCACGGCATCCTCGACCGCCGTGTTGTAGCCCAGGCCGCCGGTGGGCGTAAACAGATGTGCCGCGTCGCCGGCGATGAACGCACGGCCGCGGCGAAAACGCCGGGCGACCAGCGCGTGTCCGGCCAGCCAGGTACCCATGGACAGGATTTCCATCGGCACGTCCGCTCCCACGGCTTCGGCGAAGATGCGGCGGGCATCGGCCTCGGTCCAGCTTTCCGGGGTCTCTCCGGGGTGGACCGCGGCATGGAAGGCGAATTCGGCCACGCCGTCCACCGACGCCATGAAGGCGCGCCGCTGGTGGTTGACCGCGACGTACATCCAGGCCTTGGGATGGGGCAGCCTGGACAGGAATTCGGGCGAGCGCAGGTAGATGGCGAACATCTTGCCGCCCATGAACTCGCGCTGGATACCCGTCACGCCGCCCCACTCAATGCCCAGTTGTCCCCTGACGAAGCTGCGCGCGCCATCGGCGCCCACCAGGAACCTCGCCTTCACCTCCACGGGGTCGCCGCCCTTCACGGGCTGCACTCGCGCGACGATGCCATCGTCCTCCTCGCGGAATTCCTTCAAGGCCCACCCGTAGCGCAGGTCGATCGACGGCCAGGCCTGGGCATGCCGCCGCAGCGCCGCCTCGACGAATTTCTGCGACACGCGGTGCGGCAGTTCGGCGGCGCTCCAGGAACCCGTCATGGTCTTGATCCGTACTGCGGCCTGGGCGGCCGTGGGCAGCTTGATGCGCGCGAGCTCGTGGCCCGCGTAGCGCGTGAAGTACGCGATGTCCGTGGGATGGTCGGCAGGCAAGCCCAGCGCCCGGATCTCGTGCGCGAAGCCCAGCCGGCGGAAGTGCTCCATGGTTCGCGCCTGGGTGGCGTTGGCCTGCGGATTGAAGGCGGTGCCCGGCTTGGCGTCCACGACCAGGCAGCGCACGCCGCGCGGCCCGAGTTCGTTCGCCAGCATCAGCCCGCACGGCCCGCCCCCGGCGACCAGCACGTCGACGTCGAGCCGGTCCAGGCCCCCGACAGTAGACTGTGCATCGTCAAGCATCGTATGTTTCCTTTTCCGGGCGGCCAGGTTCGATATTTATTTAGGTTACCAAAGCAAATGGCCCCGCACAATCCGATTCGATCCCGTGAAAACCCTTGATAGCAACGCCTACCACTGGCGTACCCACAATCCCGGCCGCGTGCTCAACAGCGCCTTGCGCCGCTTCGAGCAGCGCGTCATGGACCTGATGACCGAGGCGGGACACGCCGAGACTCGCCGCTGGCACGTGAACCTGACCCGCCACCTGGACCTGGACGGCACGCGCATCACCGACCTGGCCCGGCGCTCGGCCATGACCAACGCGGCAATGAACGAATTGATAGGACAGTGCGAGGAACTGGGCCTGGTGGAACGCGTGGCCGATCCGGCGGACAAGCGGGCCCGCATCGTGCGCTTCACACCCACGGGACTGGCGTGGCTGGATGATTTCGGGCGGGCCGTGGCGGTGGCCCAGGAAGAGATGGTCAGGGAAGTCGGCAGCCGCAACCTGTCGGTCCTGTTGAAGGACCTGGCCGCCTACGCCGGGTCGGTCGATTGAAGCGGCGCGGTATTCAGGCGGGAAGGGATTTCACCGCCTCGAATCGCATCAACGTACGCGTGCGCGCCCGCGCGTGGTCCACGACCGGCAGCGGATAGTCCCGCCCCAGCCGCAGGCCGCACGCCTCGGCATCCACCGGCCGCATCGCGGCGGGGAAATGGATGTACCGGTCGGGCACGCGCGCCAGTTCGGGCAGGTAGCGACGGATGAAGCCGCCGTCGGGATCGAACTTCTCGGACTGGGTGACCGGATTGAAAATGCGGAACCACGGCTGCGCGTCGCAGCCCGTGGAAGCCGCCCATTGCCAGCCGCCGTTGTTGGCCGCCAGGTCATAGTCGTTCAGGTGCCGGGCGAAGTGTCGCTCGCCCTGGCGCCAGTCTATGCCCAGGTCCTTGGTCAGGAACGAAGCCGCCACCATGCGCAGGCGGTTGTGCATGTAGCCGGTCTGGTGCAACTGGCGCATCGCCGCATCCACCAGCGGGTAGCCCGTGCGGGCCTCGCGCCAGGCCTGCCAGAGTTCGGGCGCATCGTCCCAGGACAGGCGATCGAAGGCGGGCTTGAAGCAGCCATGCACCACGTGCGGGTGGTGCCACAGGATCATCTGATAGAACTCGCGCCAGATCAGTTCCGACAGCCAGGCCTGCGCGCCCTCGCCGCCATGGCCGCGTGCCAGCGCGGCCAGTTGGCGGATGGACACGGTGCCGAAGCGCAGGTGGGTGGACAGGTACGAGACGCCCTTGCGCGCGGGATAGTCCCGGGTCTCGTGGTAGCGCGCCAGGCGGCGTTCGAAATCCCGCAGCAGCGCGCGGCCGCCCCGCATGCCGGTGGGCAGCGCCAGCTCGGACAGGTTGGTGGGCAGGAAACCCAGCGCCTCCAGCGCGGGCGGATGCTCGCCCGGGGGCTTGGGCGCCAGGCGGGCGGCATGGCGCTCGACCGGATAGGACGCGAGCTGGAAGCCATCCGCCCGCTGCAGCCACGCTCGCCGGTACGGCGTGAACACGCTGTAGGGCTGCCCCTGCTGCGTCAGCAGTTCATCCCTGTCCAGCACCACCTGGTCCTTGTAGTCGCTGAAGGCGATGCCGCAGTCCGCCAGCTCCCGCGCCACCCGCTGGTCGCGCGCAATGGCATCGGGCTCGTAGTCGCGATTGGCCAGGACCTCGCGCACCCCGAGTTCCCGCGCCAGCCGGACGATGCATGCCGCCGCGCCGCCGTGGCGGACGATCAGGCCGCTTCCCGCGGCTCCCGCCTCGCGCGCCAGGCGGTCCAGCGCCTCGTCCAGCTCCACCACACAGGCATGGATGAACGCCACGCGTCGATCCGCGCGGGCGGGCAGGGCATCGAGAATGTCGGTATCGAAGACGAAGGCGCAATGCACCTTCCCGTAGCGGATCAGCGCCTGATGCAGCGCCGCATGGTCGAAGCTGCGCAGGTCGCGCCGGAACCACACCAGGGCGGTCCCGGCCCGCGCGTCACTCGTCATGGACGGTGGCCCGCCTGCGGCGCGGCGCGGCGGCCTGCGCCCGCGCCTCGGTTTCACGCCGGGGCGCGCGGGCGCGCTGGCGCTCCACGCGCTCGGATACGCGGCGCGACAACTCCCGGGTGGATGGAATGCGCAGGCTGCGTTCCTCGGCCTTTTCCTCGTCCTCGGCCAGGTTGGCGATGATGCCCAGCAGCACCTTGCGCGCCACACCTATTTCGTCCGCCGTCAGCCCCCGGATGCCGATGCGGTTGACGTCCTCGGCCAGCGGGATCAGCTTGCGCTCGAGCCCGCGGCCCCGGTCCGTCAGGTACACGTACATGTTCTTCTTGTTGCCCGGCAGGTGCTTGCGCTCGACGTAGCCCAGGGCCTCCATGGCCTTGAGCGCGCTGTAGGTGGTGGGCTCCATCACGCCCGCCTCGTCGCTCAGTTCGCGCTGCGTCAGCCCGTCCTGGACCCACAGGATGCGCAGGAAGGCCCAATGTCCGAACGATACGTGATGCTCGTTCAGTCGCATCTGCAAGGCGCGGACGAAGGCGCGCGTGGCGTCCTTGACGAGGTGGGCCAGGCGGTCGTTGGGCGCCGCGCGCTGCCAATGCTCCAGGATCTTGCGGGTGTCTTCGGCGGAACTCATGGTCTTCCGGGGGGTGTGCTCGCGCAAATGATACCCGTCCGGGGGGCCTCGGAAGGGGCTTGAAAAATACTTAGGGCTTTAATATTATTCTTATAGCTCTAATAAACCAGTGTGCCCGGATGGCTGGGACACGGTTCGCGAGCAGACACGCGCCAGGAACAAGGCGCGACATCCACCCTAGGAGACCTCCATGACCCATTCCGTACACCGCCTCGTCCGAGATGCCGCCACGGCGGCCACCCGCCTGGGCCTGGTCGCGCTGCTGGGCTGTGCTCCGGCGTTGGCCAGCGCCGACGACGCGGCCGACTACCCCTCCCGCCCCGTCCGTTTCGTCGTGCCCTACGCCACCGGCGGCCTGCCCGACACGGTAGCTCGCATCATCGGCCAGCGCCTGACCGAGCACCTGGGCAAGTCCTTCGTGGTCGAGAACAAGCCCGGCGCCAACGGCGTGGTAGCCGCACAGACGCTGATGAACAGCCCGCACGATGGCTATACCTTCCTGGTCACCGACGGCTCGATGATGTCGATCAACCCGTCGCTGTACAAGGATCTCGCCTATCAGCCCAAGCGCGACTTCATGCCGGTCTCGCTGGTGGCGACCTCGCCCCTGTTCATCGCCGCCCGCCCCGACTTTCCGGCCAATACGCTGCAGGAATTCGTCGAGCTGGCCAAGAAAAGCCCCACCGGCATCACCTACGGCTCCTCGGGCGTGGGCAGCAGCCACCACCTGACGATGGAAGCCCTGAAAAGCGCGCTGAACCTGCGGCTGGACCATGTCCCGTTCCGCGGTTCGGGCCAGGCCGTGCCCGCGCTGGTGGGCAAGCAGGTGGACCTGGTGGTGGCCGCCCTGCCTTCGCTGTCGGGGTTCGCGCAAAAGGGGCAGGCCAAGATCCTGGCCACGAATTCGCTCAAGCGCTCGACGCTGGCGCCCGACGTCCCCGCCATCTCCGAGATCGTTCCCGATTTCAATTTCGCCGTCACCGTGGGCGTGCTGGCGCCTACCGGTACGCCCCAGGCCATCGTGCAAAAGCTCAGCGTCGAGATCGCCAAGGTGGTCAAGCAGCCCGAGGTCATCAAGCAATTGCAGGGGCTGGGCATCGAGCCCGTGGGCGGAACGCCGTCCGAGTATGCGCAAGCCATCGACGAGGAAGCCCGCCGCTATGCCGGCCCCATCAAGGCCGCGGGCATCAAGCCGGAAAATTGAAGGAGAAACAGCATGTTGTCGCGTGAAAAGAACGAGCGGCTGTGCCGCGTGGAGGGCGATGCCCCCATGGGCGCGCTGATGCGCCGCCACTGGCTGCCGCTGTGCCTGATCGAGGAAGTGGCCGAGCCGGACGGCGCTCCGGTGCACGCCCGGCTGCTGGGCCTGGACCTGGTCGTGTTCCGCGACACCCAGGGCCGCATCGGCGCGCTGGATGAAAAATGCCCGCACCGGCGGGTCTCGCTGGTCTATGGCCGCAACGAGGAAGGCGGGTTGCGCTGCCTGTACCACGGCTGGAAGATGGACGTGACCGGGCAGGTGCTGGACATGGCGTCCGAGCCCGAGACCAGCCCCATGGCCTCGAAGGTGCGGACCAAGGCCTACCCCACGCGCGAGTGGGGCGGCATGGTATGGGTATTCCTGGGCACGGAGGAAGACGCGCCCGAGTTCGTCCCCCCGCCCTGGGCGCCGACCCGGGACGCCAAGGTCAGCATCGCCAAGGTCATCCTGCCCTGCAACTGGGCGCAGGTCCTGGAAGGCGCGATCGACTCGGCCCACAGCTCCAGCCTGCACTCGTCGGACTTCGTGCCCGCCAAGGTCAGCGGCGCCGAAGCCACCGACAAGAACTGGCTGCGTCCGTCCACCGACAAGGCGCCGCGCCTGCAGGTCGAGCGCACGCCCTACGGTTTCCGCTACGCCGCCATCCGCCGCCCCATCTTCGACGCCGACACGCAGGACTACGTGCGCTCGACCGTGTTCGTCGCGCCGTTCACCGTGCTGGTCCCGCCCAACAACCTGTACAACGTCGCCAACGTGAACGTGCCCATGGACGACACCAACACGGCGTTCTACTTCCTGGCCTGGGGCCATCCCGCCAAGACGCCCGATACCGAGACCTGGCGCAAGTTCCTGCGGACGCAGATCGGCCCCGACGTGGACGAGCGCTACCGGCCCCACCGCAACCACGACAACCGCTTCTGGCAGGACCGCCAGGCGATGAAGGCGGGCAACTTCACCGGCATCACCGGCTTCCCCAACCAGGACATCGCCATGTGGGTGACCATGGGTCCCCTGGCCGACCGGTCCGAGGAAAGGCTGGGCACCAGCGACCTGGCCATCGTGGAGTTCCGGCGCCGGATGCTGGCCGCGCTGGACGAGTTCGCGTCGGGCGAGACGCCCATCGCTCTGGGAGAGAACGCCATCCCCAGGGAAATCTGTTCGTTCCAGGCCATCGTGCCCAAGTCGGTCGACTGGCGCGAATACAAGGTGTCGCACGTGTGGGACGACGTACCCGCCCCCCAGCGACTCGACTCCAACTATGAGGTATAGCCCCCCCCTACGCGCTTACGCGCGCCCCCCGGGGGGCTCTACTTACGGACCGGCGGAGCCGGATCCGCGGTGCCCCGGGTCGGGTCATGGATTTTCGGAGGAAGTCTGATGTCGATTGCTCCATTGCGGCTGGGCGTAGCTGGGCTGGGACGCGCCTTTTCGCTGATGCTGCCGACCTTCCTGGGCGATGCGCGCATCGTGCTGGCGGCGGCTTGCGACCCTCGGGAGGCCGCGCGCGGGCAGTTCGCGCGCGACTTCGGCGCGCCGGTGCATGGCGACATCGAAGCGCTGGCGGCCGATCCGTCGCTGGACGCGATCTACGTCGCCAGTCCCCATCAGTTCCACGCCCGTCACGCCGAGATCGCCGCGGGGCATGGCAAGCACGTGCTGGTGGAAAAGCCCATGGCGCTGGCGATGGACGAATGCGACCGCATGATCGCGGCTTGCGAGCGCGCCGGCGTGCACCTGATCGTGGGGCACTGCCACAGCTTCGACACGCCCTACCTGAAGACCCGCGAACTGATCGCCAGCGGCGAGTTCGGCAAAGTGCGCATGATCCATGCGCTGAACTACACCGACTACCTGTACCGTCCGCGCCGGCCGGAGGAACTGGTGACCGCAGAGGGCGGCGGCGCCATCTTCAGCCAGGCCGCGCACCAGGTGGACATCGTGCGGCTGCTGGCCGGTTCGCCGCCCACGCGGCTGCGCGCCGCGGTCGGCAACTGGGATCCGCGCCGCGTCACCGAGGGCGCCTATTCGGCCATGCTGTGGTTCGAATCGGGCGCCTACGCCTCGCTGTCCTACAACGGCTACGCGCATTTCGATTCCGACGAATGGACGGGCTGGATAGGCGAGATGGGCAACCGCAAGTCGCCCGACGACTACGGCGCCGCGCGGCGCAAGCTGGCCGCCGTGGCCTCGCCGGAGGAAGAGGCCCGCGCCAAGGCCGCCGGCACCTATGGCGGATCGGCCTACAAACCGCCGGCCGACGACGACGAGCCCCGGTCCTATCAGCACTTCGGCCCCATCATCGTGTCCTGCGACCAGGCCGACCTGCGGCCGCTGCCCGACGGCATCGCCATCCACGCCGACAACGAGAAACGCTGGGTACCGCTGGAGCGCCCGGCCGTGCCGCGCCATGAAGTGATCGACGAACTGGTGGCCGCCGTGCGGCAAGGGCGGGCTCCCCGGCACGATGGCCGCTGGGCCCGGGCCACGCTGGAGATCTGCCTGGCCATGCTGCAGTCGTCGCGGGACGGCCAGGACGTCCCGCTGGCGCATCAACCGTCCTGGTAGTCGCCGGCCGGACGCTCCAGGAAGTCCCCCACATAGACGAGGTGCTCGAACGGCAGTTCATGCCGGCCGGCCACCTCCACCAGCGTATCGAGTGTCGCGCGCAGCACCTGCTGCCGCGCCTCGCGCCCGGCATGGCAGACGATGGCCACGGGCGTGCCGCCGGGATAGCCGGCGCGCAATTCCTCCACCACCCGGACCAGGTCGGTCCGCATCGTGAACAGCACCAGCGCGCTGCGGCTTTGCGCCAGCACCGACAGGCGGTCGCTGCCTGCATAGCCTTCGTTGGCGTTCTTGCCCAGGCTCAGGATCACCGACTGGCTCGTGGCGCCGCCCGTCACGGCGCAGCCCAGGGCGGCGTTGCCCGCGGCGAAGCTGGAGATGCCAGGCACGACCTCGGGAGCCAGATCGCGGAACGCGTCCAGGTAGCCGATCTGCGGACCGTACAGCGTCGGATCGCCCTGCGTGAGGACCGCCACGATGCCGCCCGCCGCGACGCAGGCGCGAATGGCCTGGCGGCGCGGCGCCTCTTCGGCCTCGACCTCGTCCGGCGAGGCGCGGCGTCTCGCCATGGGCGTGAACAGGCCATGGCCGGCTTCCATGAAGCGCTTGTCCGCCAGTTGTCCGGGATAGCGGGCGGGCGCGTCGGCCTGGCCCAGCACCAGGTCGGCCTCGCGCATGATGCGGTCGGCCCGCAGGGTCAGATGGTCGGGGTCTCCCGTGCCCAGGCTGACGAGATAGAGTTTGCCGGGTTGGGACGGCATCGGTTCCTCCTAGCGGCCGGTCCGCCACATGCCGTCGCGCGCCATCCTGTCCACGATCTCGCCGATCAGGCCGGCGATGGCCGATACGGCCTTGCCGGGCCCCTTGGTCTTGGCGAAGACCAGCGCGACGGTGCGCTGGAACGGCGGGTCGACGATGCGGGCGGCCTGCACCTCGCCCTTGGCGACCTCGGTCCACACCGCGTGCAGCGGCAGCACCGTGTACAGCCGCTCGCGCGCGACCAGCGAGGTCTGGAGCGGCAATGAATCGGCCTCGATCACCGGGGCCAGCGTGATGTGCTCCTGGCGCGCCATGGAATCGAGCGCGGTGCGCAGCCCGTTGGGGGCGCTGGGCAGGATGAAGGGCAGCTCGTGCAAGGTGCGGAAGGACACTTCCTCGTGCGCGGTCAGGCGATCGCCCGCGGGACCGATCAGGTAGCTGTCGACGGTGGCCAGGCACTGCTCGTGCTCGGGCAGCGTGCCACCGTAGCGGTACAGGATGCCGATGTCCACGCGCGCATCGGCCAGCCATTCCTCCACCTGGCCGCTGGAGCCTTCCAGTACTTTCAGGCTGACGCCGGGATAGCGGGCCCGCACCTCGGTGAAGAGCTGTCCCACCAGATGGTGGCCGATGGACGGCAGCGTGCCCAGCGTGACGCGGCCGCTGGCGTCGCGCGCCTGCTCGCGGATCTCGTTTTCCAGCTGTTCGGCGTCGGCCAGCAGCGCGCGGACCTGGGGAAAGATGCGCTGCCCCACGTCCGACAGCTCCACGCCCCGTCCGGTGCGCACGAACAGCCGCGTGCCGCACTCGCGCTCGAGCGCGTTCAACTGCCGGCTGAGCAAGGATTGGTTGCTGTTCAGGAACAGGGCCGCGCGTGTCAGGCTGCCCAGTTCGCCGATCGCGAGAAAGGCCCGCCATTTCTGCAGGCTGGCGGTGACGTCCAGTTGGATGCTGGTGGCTTTCGGGTGCTGCATCGCAAGCGGCGCTCGTCCGGGAAAAGAAGACGAGTTTATACCCGCCCGCGCATCGCGGGACGCCCCGCCCCGCGCCAGGCTCCTACCGCCCCTTGAACACCGGCGCCCGCTTCTCGCGAAACGCGGCCTGTGCCTCGGCGGCATCCTCGGTGGTGGCGATGATCGCGGTCATGTCCTGTTCGTAGCGATAGCCGTCGCGCAGGCTCATGTCCTCGATGGTGTTCAGCGTGTGCTTGCCCATGCGCGTGGAGACGGGGCTCTTGGCGGCGATCACGCCGGCCATTTCCATCGCGGCGGGCAGCAGGTCTTCCGGCGCCGTGCAGGCCTCGACAATGCCGAGCCGGTAGAGTTCGGCCGCCGGCACCCGGTACCCCGTCAGCATCATGCGCCGCAGCAGCGAATGGGGAAACAGGCGCATCGCGTGGCGGCATCCGCCCAGCAGGCCCACGTCGACCTCGGGCAGGCCCAGCGTGGCGCGCTCGGAAGCGATCAGCACGTCGGCCGAGGCCACCATGGCCAGCCCCGACCCCAGCGCCGGGCCGTTGATGGCCGCGATCACCGGCTTGGCGCACTCGCGGATGGCATGGAAACACTCGCGGGTGCGGCGCAGGTGCGCGGGCAGGTCGCCCGGCCCCTTGATCACGTCGGCCCGGCCTTTCAAGTCCGCGCCCGCGCAGAACACCTTGCCCGCCCCCGTCAGCACGACCACCCGGACGTCGGGCGTCTCGGATATCCAGTCCAGCGCCGCGGTCAGTTCGTCGTTCAACACACGGGTCAGGGCGTTGACGGGCGGACTGTCCAGGGTCACCAGGGCGACGTGGCCGTCCACCCGCAGCTGCAATTGCTTGAATTCGTTCATGGAAAAGGTCGTGGTCGTGGGCAGGGTACGCAGCGAGTCTAGGCGCGCGCGCCGCCCGCGCAAAGGCGGGCCCGGTCAAGGCTGCTATGCGCCCCGCGCCATAGCGCGCGCGGGCGCCACGCCCGATAATGCGGCGAAGACGCGAGGAGCCCATGCCCAGAATCGACCTGCCCACGCCCGAAACCATGAGCCCGGAACAACGCCGGGTGCACGACAAAGTCATCGCCGGCAAGCGTGGCCGGCTGCGGGGGCCGCTGCGCGCCGCGCTGTACAACCCCGAGCTGGCCGACCGCTGGTCGGCGATGGGCGAACTGCTGCGCTACGACACCACCCTGCCGCCCCGGCTGTCGGAACTGGCCATCCTGGTCACCGCCCGGGCCTGCAGTTCCCCCTTCGAATGGGCCGCTCACAAGACCGAAGCCGAGAAGGCGGGCGTGGAAGACTGGATCATCGAGGCGCTGCGCGAACAGCGCATCCCCAATGAGCTGGCGCCGGACGACGCGCTGGTGGTGCGCTACGCCAGCGAGCTGAACGCCCGCCGGTCGGTGTCCGACACCACCTATGCCGCCGCGCTGGCCCGCTTCGGCGCGCGCACGGTGGTGGAACTGACCGCGCTGGTCGGCTACTACACCCTGGTGGCGATGACGCTGAACGCGCACGAGATCCCGCTGGAGCCCGGCGTCGTCGCCGCCTTTCCGCTGCCCCAGGACGACCCGGCGGTATGGGGCCGGAGGCAATGAGCGGCGCCAGACAGGCCACGCCCGTCACGGGCTGGGATTGCCACAACCACTTGCTCGGCCCCTACGACCGCTTCCCGCTGGCGGCCGAGCGCAGCTATACCCCGCCCGAGGCGCTGGTCGCGGACCACTCGGCCATGCTGGCCAGCCAGGGGCTGTCGCATGCGGTGCTGGTGCATCCCAGCGCGTACGGGGAAGACTATTCGCTGCTGTTCCACGCGCTGTCGGAGCACGACCATCTGCGCGGCGTCATCGTGGCCCGCCCCGGTACGCCGCTGGAACTCGGCTCGCTGCGCGAACGCGGCGTGCGCGCGCTGCGCTACAGCCATCGCAGCGGCGCAGCCGGGAATTTCGCCGGCAGCGCCTCGATCGACGACTTGCGGCAGATGGCGCGCGCGGTGGCCGATGCCGGCCTGCACGTCGAACTCTGGACCGACTGCCAGGCGCTGCCCGGCATCGCGCCGCTGCTGGCCAGCCTGCCCTGCCCGGTCGTGATCGATCACATGGGCAGCTTCGACGTCGACGCGGGAACGAACGATGCCGGTTTCCAGCAACTGGTCCGGCTGCTGGGCGAAGGCAGGGCCTGGGTCAAGCTGTCGGCCTACCGCAGCTTGCTGAAGACGCCGGACCTGGAACCTGGGCGCCCCTTCCATCGCGCGCTGGTCGAGGCCAATCCCGACCAGCTCGTCTGGGGCAGCGACTGGCCCCACATCCGCATCGACCCGTGGCCCGGCACGCGCCGGCTGTTCGACACTTTCCTGGCGTGGACCGGCAGCGAGCCGCTGGCGCGCCGGATCCTGGTCGACAACCCGACCCGGCTCTACGCCTAGGGCGCGCCTATCCTTCCAGCACGGGCTCGGTGCGGCGAAAGGACGGCCGCGCCGCGATCTCTCCGTACCAGGCGGCCAGATGGGGCGCCCGTTCGCGCCACTGCAACGCGCCGAAGCGGAAGTCCAGGTAGCCCAGCGCGCAGCCCAGGCCGACATGGCCGATGCCGAACGGCGCCGCCGCCAGCTCGCGCGCCTCGACTTCCAGCCTTTGCAGCGACGCCTCGGTCTTGATCCGGAAGGCCTCGATGAGCGCGTCCGAGCGCTGCGCGCCTTCTCGGTCGGCCTCGTTGCGCCAGAGGATCAGCACGTCCAGCAGGCCGTCGGCGAAAGCGTGCCAGCGCAGGGTCCGCCATTTCTCACTGCCCTTGGGCGGAAACAGCCTGCCGCCGGCGAGATCGTCCAGGTATTCGCAAATGACCGCCGAATCGAACAGGGCGGTGCCATCGTCCAGCACCAGTGTCGGAATCTTGCTGAGCGGGTTGTCCCGCATGATCTGCGGATTGGGCCGCAACATGGCCGCGACCGACCGCACCAGCTCCACCCGGTCCTCCAGGCCAAGCTCATGCAGGCAGACCATGACCTTGCGCACATAGGGCGACTTGGGCGACCAGTGCAGCCTCATGTCCGTCCCCATCAGATGGCGCCCGCGGCGCGCAGCGCCTCGATGCCGGCGGCATCGTAG
Organism: Pigmentiphaga sp. GD03639; assembly: GCF_029845405.1. Classification (NCBI taxonomy): domain Bacteria; kingdom Pseudomonadati; phylum Pseudomonadota; class Betaproteobacteria; order Burkholderiales; family Alcaligenaceae; genus Pigmentiphaga; species Pigmentiphaga sp. GD03639. Next base: position 31,887 of record NZ_JAOCLR010000006.1, on the reverse strand, counting down.
CCCAGTTCGGCCAGGATCTCGGCGCTGTGCTGGCCCAGCGTGGGCGGCGCCGCGAGCCCCGGCAGCGCGGCGTCGGCGAACCGCATGGGGCTGGCGACCTGGGGGACCCGGCCACCGCTGGGATGCTCCACGTGGCGCAACAGGCCGCGCGCGATCGTCTGCGGTTCCTCGAACACCTCGGCCACGGTGTTGATCGGGCCGCAGGGCACGCCTGCGCCATCGAGCAGCGCGAGCAGGCTCGCGCGGTCGCGGCGGGCAAGATCCTCGCGCAGCATGGCCGACAGTCGTTCGATGTTGCGCACGCGCTGGGCGTTGGTGGCATAGCGTTCGTCCGCCGCCCATTCCGCGTGGCCCAGGGCCTCGCACAGCTTGCGGAACTGGCCGTCGTTGCCGACCACCAGGATGATGTCTCCGTCCGCGCAGCGGTAGACGTCCTGCGGCTGGATGTTGGGATGGGCATTGCCGTTGCGCCGGGGCGGCTTGCCGGACACGAGATAGTTCATGGCCTGGTTGGCCAGGGTGGCCACCTGCACGTCGAACATGCCGATGTCGATGTACTCGCCCCTGCCCGTCTCGTTGCGCCGGGCCAGCGCGGCCAGCACGGCCACCGCCGTGTACATGCCGGTCATCAGGTCGACGATGGGCACGCCCACCTTCTGCGGACCGCCGCCCGGGCGGCCGTCGCGTTCGCCGGTCACGCTCATCAGGCCGCCCATCGCCTGTATCAGGAAATCGTAGGCGGGCTGGTCGCGGCGCGGCCCGGTCTGTCCGAAACCGGTGACCGAGCAATAGATCAGCCGGGGATTCAGCGCCCGCAGCGACGCCTCGTCCAGCCCATAGCGCGCCAGCGTGCCGACCTTGTAGTTCTCCAGCAGGATGTCGGCCCGCATGGCCAGTTCACGCACGATGCGCTGGCCCTCGGGCGTGTCCAGCCCCACCGTGATCGACCGCTTGCCGCGATTGACGGCGAGATAGTAGCCGGCCTCCTCGGTATCCTCGCCCCGGCCGTCCTTCAGGAAAGGCGGCCCCCAGGCGCGGGTGTCGTCGCCGCTGCCCGGGCGCTCCACCTTGATGACGTCGGCGCCCAGGTCGGCCAGGGTCTGGCTGGCCCAGGGGGCGGCCAGGATGCGGCTCAGGTCCAGGACTTTGACGTGCGACAACGGGCCCGTCGATCGATGCATACATTCCTCCGCGTGCGCGCCGATGGCCGGACGCGTCTCGTCCCGTCCGCGCCTGTCGCCGCTGTCCGGACTCTAGGGGCACGGCGGAGGCTTGCCTACTGCCTGCGCCGGCAAGACTGCAATGCGTCCATGCGCATAACGTGCGCTATATCCCGGGCGCGCAGGCAGAAATGCCGCGCGGGTACACCGCGCCGGCGGCGCCAACCGGAATAATGGACTGCATTCCACGGACATTCCCCGGAGACACCACCGATGGACGACGCGCACGGCCGGCCCCCGGCCCCCCCTGGCCGCATGAGGATAGGCGTCGCGGGCGCGGGCGCGATAGGCGGCTTCCTGGCCGCGCGCCTGGCCCTGGCGGGCAACGATGTCGGCGTGCTGGCGCGCGGCGCCACGCTGCGTGCGCTGGACGAACACGGCATACGGCTGGAGAGCGGCGGCACGCGGTCGGTCGCGCGCGTGCGTGCCAGCGACGACCCGCAGCGGCTGGGCCCGCAGGACCTGCTGATCCTGGCGGTCAAGTCGCCGTCGCTGCCCGGGCTGGCCGACCGCCTGGGCCCCATGATCGGACCGGACACACTGGTGCTGCCCGCTTTGAACGGCGTCCCGTGGTGGTTCTTCCAGTCGGGCAGCGGTCCCCTGGCCGGCCACCGACTGCGCGCCGTGGACCCGGATGGCCGGCTCGAACGCGCGATCTCCGCCGACCGCATCCTGGGTTTCGTGGTGTTTCCCTCCAGCTCCTGCCCCGAACCCGGCGTGGTCGTGCATGCCTCGGGATCGCGGCTGGTGGTGGGCGAACCGGGCGGCGGCGCCAGCCCGCGCGCGCAACGCGCGGCCGACTGCCTGGCCGGTGCCGGTTTCGAAGCCTCGGCCAGCCCCGACATCCGCCGCGTCGTCTGGGAAAAACTGCTGGGCAACGCCTGCTTCAATCCGGTCAGCCTGCTGACGGGCTCGCACACCGACCTTCTGATCGACGACGAACGGGTCAACCGCCTGTTCCAGGCCATGATGCGCGAACTCCTGGCCATGGGCGACGCGCTGGGCCTGCCGCTGGCCATCGAGCCCCCGGCGCGGCTGGCGGTCACGCGCAAGCTGGGCCACATCAAGACCTCGATGCTGCAGGACGTGGAAGCGGGCCGCGCGGTGGAACTGGACAGCATTCTGGGCGCGGCCGTCGAGATCGCCCAGGAACTGGGCGTGCGCGCGCCGCTGCTCGACACCGTCTACGCGCTGGCGCGGGTGCGCGCCGAACGGCTGGGTCTGTACGCCCCGCCGTTAACGCCCACGCCATAGCAGCTTTGCGCGGCGGCGCCTATCCGCCGGCGAGGCCGGCCCGATACCATGCCCGGACATCGACAAGACAGGCGGCCACGTCCGCCACGGAGGAGACTGCCATGCACGCCAGACGCCTTGCGGCATGCCTGATCGCGAGCTGCACCCTGGGAATCTTCACGGCACCGGCCATGGCGCAGGGCGCCTCGTGGCCCACGCGGCCGATCCGCTTCATCGTGCCCTTCCCGCCCGGCGGCCCCACCGACACCTATGTGCGCACCATCGCCGGCCCCCTGGGCGAAGCGCTCAAGCAGACCATCGTGGTCGAGAACCGCGCGGGCGCGGGCGGCTCGATCGGCACCGCGGCCGTGGCCAAGGCGCCGCCGGACGGCTACACCATGGGCCTGGGCGCCGGCGGCGCGCTGATGGTGATGCCCCACCTGATGAAGGTGCCCTACTCGGTCACGCAGGACCTGGCCTACGTCTCGAGCCTGGCGCAGGTGCCCGCCGTCATCGCGGTCAACGCCAAGTCCGGCATCACCAGCATGGCGCAGTTTCTGGAGCGTGCCCGCAGCCATCCCGGCAAGATGAACTACGGCAGCGCGGGCACCGGCACCATGGTCCACCTGGCCGGCGAACGCTTCAAGCGCGCGGCGGGCATCGACATCGTCCACGTCCCCTACGCGGGCGCTGCCCCCGCCATCACCGATCTGCTGGGCGGGCAGGTCGAGTCCATGGTCTCGGACCTGACGCCCATCCTGCCCCACGTACAGGCGGGCACGGTGCGCGTGCTGGCGGTGACCACCGAGAAGCGGACCCCGCTGCTGCCCGACGCGCCGACCCTGGTCGAGCTGGGCTATCCCAAGGTGGTGCAGGCGACCGAGTACGGCGTCATCATGCCGGCCGGCACGCCGCCCGCCATCGTCAACCGCGTCCAGCGCGAACTGGCCACCATCATGGCCACCCCCGAGGTACGCAAGGCCTACGAGCAGATGGGCTCGCTTGCCGTGTCCAGCTCGCCCGAGCAATATCGCAAGAATGTCCTGGGCAGCTATGAGTTCTGGGGCCAGTTCATCAAGGAAACCGGCATTTCGCTGAATTGATCCAAACCACAGGAAACCTTGTCATGCCGACCTCAAGCGGTCAGACCATCGCCCAGAAGATCCTGGCCCGCGCCGCGGGCCGCGAGACCGTGGCGCCGGGCGAGTACGTCAACTGCGTGCCGGACCACGTGGTCACCCAGGAGATGGTCTGGCCCATGCACAAGCGCAACCTGGAGAAGATAGGCGCGACCGCGTTCGCCCGGCCCGAGAAGGCCATCATCGTCATCGACCATACGCCGGCGGCCGCCACCGGCTCGCCGCACGCCGCCACGCACCACATGCTCAGGCAGCTGACGCGCGACTTCGGCGTCGACAATTTCTACGGCCCCAATACCGGGCTGCGCCACCTGGTGCTGGTCGAACGCGGCTTTGCCCGGCCCGGGTCGCTGGTGTTCTCGGACGAAGGCAACATCGCCTCGATCGGCGCGGTGGGCGCGCTGAACATCCCCATGTCCACCGACGTGCTGGCGCCGCTGCTGAACGACCGGCACTGGGTCTGCGTACCGCGCACGGTGCGTATCGAGCTGGTGGGCAGCCTGCCGTTCGGCGTGACCGGGCGCGACCTGGTCCAGGCCATCATCCGCGACCACGAGGAACAGGGAACCTTCCTGCAATGCTGCGTCGAGTATGGCGGACCGGCGCTGGCGGGCCTCAGCCTGGACGACAGGCAGGCCATCCTCGCCTCGACCTTTCACACGGGATCGGACACCGCCATCATGGACGTCGATGCGCGCGCGCTCGACTACGTGGACGAACGCGCAGACGGCCGGCCCTACCAGGTGATGCGCAGCGACCCGGACGCGGACTACGCGGCGGTGCTGACCTACGACCTGTCGCGGCTGACGCCCATGGTGACCGTGCCGCCCACGCAGAGCGGCGCGGTCGACGTCGCGCAGGTGGCGGGCCGGCGCATCGACCAGGCCGCGGTCGGGTCCTGCGCCAACAACCGGCTGGAAGACATGCGGGCGGCGGCCGCCGTGCTGCGCGGCCGCCGGGTCGCGCGGCACGTCACGATGTACATCTCGCCCGGCAGCCAGAACGTCTATGCCGCGGCCGCGCGCGAAGGTTTGCTGGAGGTGTTCGCCGAGGCCGGCGCCACCGTGCTGTCGCCCGGCTGCAATACCTGTTGGGGCTACCTGGGCGTGCTCAGCGGCGAAGACGTCTCCATCACCACCCACCAGTTCAACTACCAGGGCCGCAACGGCAGCACCCAGGCCGCGGTCCACCTCGCCTCGCCCTACACGGTGGCGGCCTCGGCCGTGGCGGGAGAGATCACGGATCCGCGCCCGCTGCTGGCGGGCAGGCTTTGAGGAGCGGCGCGACATGAACGAGACATCCTCCGTGCGCACCCTGCGGGGCCGGGTCTGGAAATTCGGCGACCAAGTCTGCGGCGACGACGGCATCATCGAATTCGCCGCGGTGCGGGACGGCTTCGGCAAGCCGTTCGACCTGGACGCGCTCCGGCAGATGTGCTTTCGCCAGTTGCGGCCGGAGTTCCCGTCGCAAGTCCGGCCGGGCGACATCGTCGTCGGCGGCAAGAACTTCGCGCATCACAACCACGTGGAAGTCAGCGTTGCCATCAAGGCCTCGGGGATCGCGGCGGTCCTGGTGGAGTCCTGCGAATCGGGCTTCATCCGGCGCGCGCTCAGCCAGGGGCTGCCGATACTGCTCGTTCCAGGCATCACGCGGGCCGTGGCCGATGGCGACGTGATCGGCGTCACGCCGGCCACCGGGGCGATCGAACTGGCCGACGGCCGCATCATCCCGTCACCACCGTTTTCGCCGCAGATGGTGCGGATCTGGGAAAGCGGCGGGCTGGTCAACGCGCTGGCGAGCGAGTTCGCGGCGGCGCGCATCTAGGGCCTGTTCCCGCTAAAAGCAGGCCCGCACAGGCCGGGAATGGGCCCTAGGCTGGATTCTTCAGGCGCGGGTCGAACTGCACGGTCCGGCGCAGCGATTCCCGCTCGGCCATGCGGTCGGCCCAGGCCGACAGGCGCGGCCGCGTGGCGCGCCACTGCAGGTCGGCGAAGCGGAAATCCGCATGGCCGACCCCCACCGCCACGCCCAGGTGGCCGATGTCGAATTCGCGGCGATCCAGCTCGTCCACCGTGGCTTCGAGCGCATCCAGCGTGGCCAGGGTCTTGGCGTGGTACGAGGACAGGTGCGCCGGCGACTGGAGCGCCGGGTCGCGGCCGCGTTCGTTGTTCCACAGGATCAGGATGTCGGTCAGTCCGTTGCCCAGCGCGTGCCAGCGCAACGCCTCCAGCCGCTGGTCGAACCCCTGGGGAAACAACCGTCCCTTGCGGCTGTGATGGTCCAGGTATTCGCAGATGACCAGCGAGTCGTACAGGGCCACGCCCTCGTCGTTCACCAGGGTGGGAATCTTGCCCAACGGGTTGTCCCGCTCCACGTCGGCGTTCACGGTGGACAGCGAAACGATGGACAGGCGGGTTTCGATGGACGCGTCCAGTCCGGTCTCGATGGCCGCCGCCATGACCTTGCGCACGTAGGGGGAACGGGTGGACCAATGCAGCTTCATGCGCGCTTTCCGTCGAAACAGTTCGTATGGCGGCCAGTATATCCACCCGGGCATCCGGCCACCCCGCGCAAAGCAGGTGTGACGGCCGGGTGATAGCAGCGGACGGGCGGCGTCGCTATAGTCCGTGGATGCCTAGGAACGCGCGCGCCCGGGCGCGCCACAGGGGAGACAGATGGCCATCAGCTACGACCTCGTGCGATCGGTCAGCGCCCAGCTCTACGAACGCGCGCTGAAGAAAATACCCGAGGACACCAAGGAAGCGCTGCGCGCGGCCGAGCGCGGCGAGCACAACGAGGTGGCGCGCGGCACGCTGCGCATCATGCTGCAAAGCGCCGATGCCGCCGAGGCCCGCCAGCATTTCGTCTGTTCCGACTCCGGCGTGCCGGTGTACTTCGTCGGCATCGGCACCGGCGCCCGGCTGGAAGGCGATATCAAGCGGGCCTTCGCCGACGGCTTCGACGACCTGGTCGCCACCATCCAGCCGCCGCTGCTGGCCCACGTGACCAATCCGCTTACCAACGAGCGTGGCTACAAGGGCAAGGACATGCCCATCGTGACCTTCGACCTGATCGACGGCGCCGACTACGTGGACATCACCTGTTCGCCGAAGGCGCTGGGTTCGGGCCGCTGGGCCGCGCTGGAGATCTTCACCTTCCCCAGCCTGGAGACCATCGAGCGCTACGTGATGGAGGTCATCCTGAAGGCGGGGTCGCAGCACTGCCCGCCGGTGGTGATCGGCGTGGGCATAGGCGGCACCTTCGACTATGCCGCCAAGCTGGCCAAGCAGGCGACGCTGCGGCCCATCGGCACGGTCAATCCCGAGCCCGTGCTGGCTGCGATGGAAGACCGCTTGAAGGAAGCCGCCAACGCGACGGGCTTCGGCCCCATGGGTACCGGCGGCGACAGCACCGCGATGGCCGTGCACGTGGACTATGCCTCGGGCCATGGCTTCACGCCGGTGGCGGTGTGTTTCAACTGCTGGATCAACCGGCGTACCCGCGCCCGCATCCATGATTCGGGCCGGGTGGAGATCATCGAATGACGGTCTGGCCTGACGAGGAATCGATATCGTGAGCACCCTGCACGAACTTGAATTGCCCCTGGACGAAGACAAGGTGCGGTCGCTGCGCGTGGGCGACCAGGTCCGCCTGCACGGCGAGGTCGTGCTGTGCGCGGGCATGACGACGCACGAACGCCTGACCGGATTGCTCGACCGTGGCGAAGCGCCTCCCATCGACCTGAACGGTGCCGCGCTGCTGCATCTGGGCAGCTACAGCCGGGAGGCCGATGGCCGGTTCGAGGTGCTGTACCTGAACCCCACCACCAGCACGCGCTTCAACGGCTTCATGCCGCGGCTGATCCGCGAGCTGGGGTTGCGGGTGACGGGAGGCAAGGGCGGGCTGGATGCGCGCAGCGTCGAGGCCATGCGGGAGGCGGGCTGCGTGTACCTGTCGTTTCTGGGCGGGGGGTGCACGCTGCTGTCGGAAGCGATACGGGAGGTGGTGGCGGTGCACTGGAACGACCTGGTGCACCACTACCGGCTGGTGAAATTGCGGGTGGAGGGGTTGGGGCCGGCTACGGTGGGGATCGATGCGCAGGGCAACAGCCTGTACGGCGACCTGGCAGAGGCGGCACACGACCGGCTGCCCGCGATCCTTGCTCGCCTCGGCGAGCGTAGGGCGGAAGGCGTCTAGGGCGGCGGTTCCGCGCCCGGCTGCCGTTGCAGCATCGGCCGGTGGAAGATTTCCCCCAGCGCGGCATAGAAAGGCCCGCCCAGGCGGGCGATGGGCCGCATGGCGGCGCTGTTGACGCGCCGGCCGTCGTAGATGTCGGGGGACAGGTGAAAGGCGACGACCTGGCCGATGTACAGGGTGTTGTAGCCCTCGCCCAGGGTGATGGCCTGGTCCAGGCGACATTCCATCTGCACCGGGGTCGAGGCGATGCGCGGCGGCTGGACGTGGTGGCTGGGCAGGAGGGAGATGCCCAGGGCCTCGGGTTCGCTGATCTCGGGCGGGTACTCGGCCGCGCTGGCGTGCATGATCTCCAGGTCGGCCTCGGTCGAGACGTTGACCACGAACTCACCCGTCTCGACGATGTTGCGCGCGGTGTCCTTCAGGCCGCCGTCCAGCGTGGAGATGTTGACCGCCAGCATGGGCGGGCGGGTGGCGACGTAGTTGTAGGAACTGAACGGCGCGGCATTGACGCGGCCGTTCCCGTCCTGCGTGGTGATCCAGGCCACGGGGCGCGGCACCACGCAGCCGACGACGAGGCGGTAGGCGTCGGCCGGGTCCAGGCCCTGGCCGTCGACGCGTATGAATTCCTTCATGTTCTCCGGTTCCAGTCGCGGCGCGGCGAAGATGCCGCGCCCGCGGGGGTTCATTTCGCCAGCATGTCCAGGGCGCCCAGCAGTTCGGTCATCGCCGTCTTGTCCTTCTGGGCGAAGGCGGTGACTTCGGCCGGCGTCATGTTGTCGATGCTGCCGTCCTGCTGCGCCAGGAAGCGCTGGTGTTCCGGCTCGGCGTTGATCGCCGTCAGCGCCGCGCTCAGTTTCTCGATGATAGCCGGGGGCGTGCCGCGCGGCGCCGCCAGCGCATACCAGGTGGAGACTTCGTTCCAGTTCTTGATGCCGGCCTCGGCCATCGTGGGCACGTCGGGCAGCAGCGAAGACCGCTTGGCACCGGTATAGGCGATGGCCTTCAGGCGGCCGTCCTTGACGAAGGGCAGCACGGGCGAGGCGCTCAGCATGCCCAGCTCGACCTGGCCGCCGATCAGGTCCTGCAGGGCCGGGGCGGCGCCCTTGTAGGGAACGTGGGTGATGTCTATGTTGGCGCGCCGGCGCAGCAGTTCGCCGGCCAGGTGGGTCGGGCCGCCGGTGCCGGCCGACGCGAAGTTGAGCTTGCCGGGCTGCTTGCGCGCGCGGTCGAGCAGGTCCTGCATGGTGTTGATGCCGAGCTTGGCGTTGGCCACCAGGACCACGGGCTGGTTGGCGACCAGGCCGACCAGGTCGAAGTCCTTCAGGCCGTCGTAGGTCGCGCGCTCGATCAGCGGACCGACCACCATGCCGGGCGAGGTGCCCATCAGCAGGGTATAGCCGTCGGGCTTGGCGCGCGCCACGTAGCCGGTGCCCACCATGGCCCCGCTGCCGGCCTTGTTCTCGACGACGACGGGCTGGCCCAGGCGGTCCTTGAGCCGCGATGCCAGCTCCCTGGCCAGCGTATCGGCGGGGCCGCCCGGCGCGTAGGGGTTGATCAGGGTGACCGGCCGGGTGGGGTAGTCGGACTGGGCGTGGGCGGCAGGCAGCAGCAGGGCCGTGGCCGCCAGGCCTCCGAGCAGGATGGTGAGTGCGCGTTTCAAGGTCGTCTCCATGGCTTATGGTTGTCCGCCATCCGGCCGCATCCGGCCATGGCGCTGCGACCCACTATAGAAGCGCGCACTTCCCCGTCCCAGGTCCGGGGAAGGCAAAGCTGATATGTACGGCGGCGCAACGGGCGCCGCGCCTACTCCGCCTGGATCCCCGCGTGCCGGATCTGCGCGCCCCATTCCTCGTACTGGGCGCGCACGAAGCGCTGGAAATCGTCTCCGGCCAGGAAGTCGGTCTCCATGCCCATGCCGCGCAGGCGTTCCTTGACCTCCGGCTTGTTCAGCGACAGCTTCAACTGCTCCTGCCACCATTGCACCACCTGGGCGGGAAGCCGCGCCGGCCCGGCCACGCCTATCCAGCCTGTCAGGTCCAGCCCGGACAGGCCCAGCTCGGCGGCGGTCGGAACGTCGGGCAGGATGGTGGAACGCTTGTTGGATACCAGCGCGATGGCGTGCAGGTTGTGCGCGCCGATCTGCGGCAGCACGGCGCCCAGGTCGGAGGAAACGAAATCCACCCGGCCGCCCAGCAGGTCGGTCACGGCCGCGGGCTGGCCCTTGTAGGGCACACTCAGCACCTCCATGCCGGCGGCGCGGCTGAAGGCGGCCGAGGCGACCTGGCCGGTGCCCGACCCGTACCCGGTGGCCAGTGATTTCGGCTTGGCGCGGCCAGCCGCGATCAGGCTCCTGGCGTCCGCGTGCCCGCCCGCGGCGCGGGTCACCACCACCACGTCGAAGCGCACCATGCGGGCCACCTGGGTGAAGTCCGCCAACGCGTCGTGCTTCTGGATGGCCTTGGACAGGAAGGGGCCCGAGGAACTGGTGGCGCTGGAACTGGGCATCATGGTGTAGCCGTCGGGCGCGGCGCGCCCAGCGCCCCGGCCCGGTTCTCGACGACGATCACGGCGCCCGTGCGGGCGCGTATGTCGTCGGTCACGATGCGCGACACGTTGTCGATGGAGCTGCCGGCCGGGAAGCCGATCACGAAGCGCACGGTCCTGCCCGCCTCGGGATAGCCCTGGGCATGCGCCGGCATTCCGGCATGCAGGGCGGCGCATGCCAGGCCCAGCGCGATCACCTTCCGCATAGAAGTCTCCTCTTTCCTTGTCGTGGTTGTCGTCAGCGCGGCGTGGACCAGGTCCGGCCGCCCAGCACTTCTTCGGTGTGTTCGCCCAGGCCCGGCGCATGCCGGCGCACGTCGCCCGGGGTCGCGCCGAAATGCACGGGGATGCCGGCCTGGCGCAGGCGGCCTTCGGTGGGGTGTTCGCATTCGCGCCAGAAACCCAGCGCGGCCAGGTGCGGGTCGGCCAGCAGGTCGTCGAAGCTGTGCACGGGCGCGAAGGGAATATCGGCGGTCTCCAGCGCCGCCAGCCATTGCGCGGTGGTGCGCGTGCGCAGGGTGTCCTCGACGTAGCGGTACAGCTCGGGAAAATGCCGGCTGCGGTCGCGGGCGGTGCAATAGCGCGGATCGTCCGCCATGCCCGGGTCGCCGGCCAGCGCGAAAAAGCGCCGCCATTGGGCATCGGTATAGGGGACCACGCTCAGGTAGCCGTCACGCGTCGCGAAGGGCCGGCGATAGTCGTTCAGCAGCCGGGCATAGCCGGCCTCGCCCTCGGCCGGCACGAAACTGCGGCCGGCCAGGTGTTCCGGCGCCAGGAAGGCCACCATGCATTCGAACATGGGCACTTCTATGGACTGCCCGGTGCCGGTGCGTTCACGCGCGTACAGGGCGCAGGCGATGGCGTTGGACACGTACAGCGCGACGGTCTTGTCGGCCACGACCGAGTTGACGTAGCGCGGTGGCTCGGCGCCGCCCGCCCCCTGCAGCCACGCCAGGCCCGATGCCGCCTGGATCGTATCGTCGATGGCCGGCCGGCCCGCGTAGGGGCCGCGCTCGGAATAGCCATAGCAGACGCAATGGATGAGCCTGGGAAAGCGCGGCGCCAGCGTTTCGTGGTCCAGCCCCAGGCGCCGCAGCGCCGGCGCCCGCATGTTGGAGACGAACACGTCGGCCCCGGCGATCAGTTCCAGCAGCGCCTCGAGGCCGCGCGGGGTCTTGGCGTCGAGCACCACGCTGCGCTTGTTGCGGTTCAGGTTCAGGTGGGCATGGCTCATGCCCGCATGGCGTTGGGGCGTGACGTGCCGGAACACATCGCCCGCCGGCGGCTCGACCTTGATCACGTCGGCGCCCATGTCCCCCAGCATCTGGGTCGCCATGGGCCCCATGCCGACGGTGCTCATGTCCAGGATGCGCACCCCGTCCAGCGGACCGGCCATGTTCATTCTCCTCCCAGCAGCCGGCGCGCCAGCCGCAGGTGCGGCCGGTCGATCATCTTGCCGTCCAGGTTCAGCGTGCCCGCGCCGGGATGGGCGTCGAACGCCCGGACCACCGCCCGGGCCCACTGCAACTGGGCTTCGTCGGGTGTCAGCAGCCGGTTGATCGGCTCCACGTGGCGGGGGTGGATGGCCAGCTTGGCGACGAAACCGTCGCGTACCGCCTCACGCGTTTCATCCGCCAGGATGTCGGGCGCGTCCAGGTCCACGCACACGGTATCCACCGCCCGCACGCCCGCTGCCGCCGCGGCCGCCAGGCACAGGGAACGCGCCAGCCGGAACGGCTCGGTGTAGCGGCCGGCCTCGCGGTTGCCGCGTGCGCCCAGGTCCGCGGCCAGGTCTTCCGCGCCCCAGGACAGCCCCCACAGCCGGGGCGTGGCGCCGGCATAGTCATGCAGGCCGAACAGCGAACGCGCGGTTTCGGTCACGATGGCCAGGACGCGTATGCCGCCCTCGGGCAATCCGGCCATGGCCTCGCAGGCGTCCAGGTAGTGGGCCGCCCGCTCCAGGTCGGCGCGCCGGGCACATTTGGGCAGCACGATGCCGAACGGCCGACCGGGCACGACGGCCGCCAGGTCGGCCAGCGCCTGGCCGCTGTTCAGCGCATTGATGCGCACCCACGCCTGCTTGGCCGCGGGCGCCTGGCCCAGCATGGCGCGCACGGCGTCCCGCGCCACGGCCTTGCGATCGGGCGCGACCGAGTCCTCCAGGTCGAGGATCAGGGCATCGGCGGGACTGGCGGCGGCCTTGTCGAACTTGCGCGGCGCATCGCCCGGAACGAACAGCATCGAGCGGACCATGGCGGTCTCCTCTAGGCCGGAGCCTTGTGCATCAGGGCGGAGCGCTTGCAGCGGGCGACGATGTCGTCGTCCTGGTTCAGCGCGAGGTGCTCGAATTCCACGATGCCGGCGTTCGGGCGCGAACGGCTTTCGCGCACCGACAGCACGCGGGTGCGCACGTGCAGCGTATCGCCGGCGAATACCGGCTTCGGAAAGGCGACCTCGCTCATGCCCAGGTTGGCCACCGTGGTGCCCAGCGTGGTGTCGTTCACCGTCATCCCTATCATCAGCCCCAGCGTGAACAGGCTGTTCACCAGCGGGCGCTTGAATTCCGTCCCGGCCGCGAAGTGCGCATCGATGTGCAGCGGCTGCACGTTCATGGTCAGCGAGCTGAACAGCACGTTGTCCATTTCCGTGACCGTGCGGGTCCAATCGTGGGCGAACTCCTGCCCCGGGGAGAACTGTTCGAAATACAGTCCGGCCATCGTCGTCTCCTGATCATTGTTCTTGTCTATGAAAAAAAGTTTATATACTTGAACATCAATATTCAAGCCTGGCCAGGCGCAGGCGCCGGGAAGTGGCCCCCTCGCATTCATGCCTATAGACTTTTGCCCATGAATACGAACGACGTGAAAAGCGCCAAGCGGGTGCTGACCATCCTGCAATTTTTCGCCCAGACCCGGGCGCCGGCCTCGCTGACGCAGATCTCGGCGGCGCTGGGGTTTCCCAAGTCCAGTTGCCTGGCGCTGCTGGATACCCTGGAAGGGGAAGGCTACGCCCACCAGACGGGCGGCCGCTACTACCTGACGCGCCGCTGGTTCAACGAGGCGCGCGCCATCGCCGAACACGACCAGTTGGCCGCCCGCGTCCGGCCGGTGCTGGAAGAACTGCGCGACAAGCTGCGCGAGACGCTGATCCTGGCCCAGCGCTCGGACAGCCAGGTGCTCTACCTGGACGTGGCCGAACCCGAGCGCATCGTCCGCTTCACCGCCCGCACCGGCGAACTCAAGCCCCTGCACGCCGCCGCCTCGGGGCGCGCGCTGCTGGCCGCGATGGCGCCGGCCGAACGCGAGGCGCTGCTCGCGCGCATGCCGCTGCCGCGCTTCACCGACCAGACGCCAACGACGCGGGACGCGCTACAAAAGATGCTGGAGGAAGGGGACCGGCGGGGCTATCACGTGAACCTGGGCGAGCACCAGGCCGACACGCTGTCGGTGGCCGCCCCGGTGGTGCTGTATGGCACGCCCTATGCACTGACCGTCGGGGCGCCGCTGGAGCGCGCGAAACCGCAGGTGCGGCAGATAGGCGGGATGCTGGTGGAAGCGGCGGCCAGGCTGGCCGCCGAGGTCGGCCGCGCCGACGCGGCGCCGGCCTGACACCGCCTACGCCGCCCCGTTCTCGTCCAGGCGCAGCGAGCGGGCCAGTTCGTTGATCCGGTCCTTGGTCTCTTCGACCAGCGAGCCGATCTCGCTGGCTGACGTGGACGAACGCATGGCGAGCTTGCGCACTTCGTCGGCCACCACCGCGAAACCACGCCCGGCGTCGCCGGCGCGGGCGGCCTCGATGGCCGCGTTCAGCGACAGCAGGTTGGTCTGCGCGGCGATCTCGTTGATGACCGCCACGATCTGGCCGATCTGCTCGCTGGAGGCCAGCACGGAATTCATGGCGCTGTGCGTGGTCTCGCGCTCGGTATGCTCGGCCTGCACGTTCTTCAGGAAGGCGGTGTAGGCGATCTTGCCCTCGAGCCGTATCTTCGACAGCGACAGGAGGCCCCATACGCGCGTGCCGTCCTTGCGCTCGATGGGCACCTCGCGGCTGGTGCCCACGATCTTGTCCTTGCCGGTCTCGCGGTTGGCCTCGACCAGCCGGTCGTGGTCGGCCTGGATGGCATGGGGCACCAGCATCTTGACGTTCCTGCCCAGGACCTCGTCGCGGCCGTAGCCCCACAGGCGTTCGGCCGCGGCGTTGAAGAAGGTGACGTTGTTCTGTTCGTCGATGGTGACCACCGCGTCCAGCGCCTGCTCCAGCGTCTGGTTCATCATCTCGCGCGCGTTGTGCTCGCCCGTGATGTCCTTGACGAAGGCCGTGTAGGTGATGCGGTCGCCCACCTTCACGCGCGACAGCGACAGGCTGGCCCACACCTTGGCGCCGTCCTTGCGCTCGAGCCTCACCTCGCGGCTGGTGCCCACGATCTTGTCCACGCCGGTGCTGCGGTTGGCGTTCACGTAGCCATCGTGGGCGGCCTGGATGGCCTGGGGCACCAGCATCTTGACGTTGCGCCCGATCACCTCCGCGCGGTCATAGCCCCACAGCCGTTCGGCGGCCGAATTGAAGAACGTGACGTTGTTCTCGGCGTCGATCGAGACCACGGCGTCGATGGCCTGCTCCAGCGTCTGGTTGATGACCTCGCGCACTTCTCGCTCGCGCGAGATGTCCTTGACGAAAGCGGTGTACAGGATACGGTCGCCGATCCGGATCTTGGACAGCGACAGCGCGCCCCAGGCCTGGGTGCCGTCCTTGCGCTCGACCTGCACCTCGCGACTGGTGCCCACGATCTTGTCCTTGCCGGTCTCGCGGTTGGCCTGGACCAGCCGGTCGTGGTCGGCCTGGATGCCGCGCGGCACCAGCATCTTGACGTTGCGCCCGATCACCTCCGCGCGGTCATAGCCCCAGAAGCGCTCGGCGGCGGCATTGAAGAAGGTGACGTTGTTCTTCTCGTCGATGGAGACAACGGCGTCCAGCGCCTGCTCCAGCGTCTGGTTGATGGTCTCGCGCTCTTCGTGCTGCGCGGTGATGTCGCGCACGAAGGCGGTATAGGTGATGTTCCGGCCGATGTTCACCCGCGACAGCGACAGGCTGACCCAGACCTTGCGGCCGTCCTTGCGGTCGATCTGCACCTTGCGGCTGGTGCCCACGATCTTGTTCTGTCCGGTCTCGCGGTGGGCGTTGACGTAGCCGTCGTGGGCCGCCTGGATGGCCTGCGGCACCAGCATCTTGACGTTGCGCCCGATCACTTCCGATCGCTCGTAGCCCCATAGCCGCTGCGCCGCGGCGTTGTAGAAGGTCACGTTGTTGTGCTGGTCGATGCTGACCACCGCATCGACGGCCTGTTCCAGCACCTGGGTGGAACGATCCGAACGGAATTCGAATACGCGCGCCAAGCGACTTGCGGTTCCCGACATGCCGACCTCCTATGAATACCAGGATCTCGGCCGCGCCCCGGGGGAATGGATCAGGGACAACCCTGAGTGCGCATAACTTCGGTCATCACGAACCTTTCTCCGCGCCGAAGGCTTCAATCCAGGCGGATGCCGAACTCGGCGACGATCGCACCCGCACGCCTGTAGTCGTCGCGCGTGCGCCGCGTGAAGTCTTCCGCCGAGCCCCCCACCGGCACTTCCCACTGCGCGCGGAATTCCTTCTGCACGTCGGGTTCGGCCAGGATGGCCGCGACCTCGCGATTGAGCCGCGCGACCACCGGCGCGGGCGTACCGGCGGGCGCCAGCATGCCGTACCAGGTCGTCACGTCCAGCCCCTTCACGCCCTGCTCCTCCAGCGTCGGCACCTGCGGCAGCAGCGGGGAACGGGTGGGCTGCACGACGCCCAGCGCCACCATCTTGCCGGCCTGGACATGGGGCCAGAGCGAGCCGGGCACGCCGTAGATCAGGTCGATGTGCCCGCCCAGCAGGTCGGTGATGGCGGGCGCCGTGCCCTTGTAGGGCACATGCGTGATCGACACGCCCGCCGCGCGGTTGAACAGTTCTCCGGCGATGTGCATGGGCGAGCCGCTGCCCGGGCTGCCATAGCTCAGGCCCGGGCGTTTCTTCGCCAGCGCAACCAGCCCCGCCGCGTCGGACACGCCCAGGCCGGGCCGCGCGGCCAGCAGCAGCATGCCCTGCGACAACTGGATGACCGGCGCGAAGGCGCGCACGACGGCTGGCGTACTTGCCTTGGGCAACAGATGGGCGGCCAGGATGTCCTGCTGCATCTCCTGGGCGTAGTCCTGCTTGGCCGCCCACTCCGCGCCTTCGTCCGGCAGGCAGGGGGCGGGCCGCGTCAAGGCATAGCCATAGGTCTGGCATACGCCCTCGCCTTCGGCGCGCATGCCCTTGGGCCGCTCGCCCGCCTGCACGGCGCGGATGCCCGCCCGCAACTGGCGGCGGAACAAGGCGATGCCGGCATCGGCGGCGGTGAGGTTCTCGTTGGCCTGGATCGCCATCCTGCCCTGCGCGACCCAGGCATCCCAGTCGCCCGGGTTGCGGTGCCGTTCCTCGTAGCTGCGCTCGCCCGTCTGGCCGAAGGTGATCGTGGCAAGGTAGTCGGCACGCGCTTTTTCGCTCCATTTGGGCGACAAATGCAGCCATCCCATGTGCATCGCGTTGAAATCGTCGTTGGGCACGATCCAGGTCGACAGGCCCAGGCCATGGCTGGAAGGCAGTTGGCGCCGGTAGCGCAGCTCGATCGCCTGCCGTCTGCCCGGCTCGCCAGCCATGTTCTCGGGAATCGCGTCGCCCAGGCGGATGCCGTCGGGCACGCGGGCGATGTTGGGCAGGATCAGCTCGTTGACGCGGCAGTAGTACAGGTCATGCACGCGCCGCACGCTGGTGGTGATCTGCCCGATGGGCGTCTCGCAGGCCTGGATGACGGGAAGATCGTAGGCGTAGTCGCCGAACTGCTGCACGTCGAACATCGAATGCAGAAAGGTCAGGTGGATGGGATCCTGCGTGTTCTCGCGCAATTGCACCCAATTGCATGGGTTATGCCAGCAGAACGGCAGATATTCTTCCTCGTCGTGGTGCATGAAGTCGTAGTCGGGAAATGGCGGCCGCTGGTCGGGCGGCCCCATGTACGCGAACACCAGGCCGCGGAATTCCCGCACCGGATAGGCGCCGTGGTACATGCGGGACGCCAGCGCACCCGGCACCTTCTCGCCCGGCACGTCCAGCAGCGCGCCGTCCACGCCGTAGTGCCAGCCATGGTAGGCGCAGCGCAGCCCGTGGTCCACGATCAGCGCGAACTCCAGCGAAGTGCGGCGATGGCTGCAATGGCGCTCCAGCAGACCGAGTGCGCCGGAGCGGTCGCGGAACACCACCAATTCCTCGCCCAGGATGGTGATGGGCACGGGCAGGTCCTTGATATCGGCGGCCAGCGCCACCGGCTGCCAGAAGCGGCGCAGGTACTCGCCGGCGGGCGTGCCGCGGCCGACCTCGGCCAGTTCACGGTCGGGCGTCGTGGAGGGCCGGCGGTCGTAGCCGCCGTAGGGCCGGGTTGCGTTGCGGACGTCCTGCGCCATGTCGGGCCTCGTCGGAGTGGGAATGCACGCATTGTCCCTAGCGTCCCACGGCGGGGGAAGCCGGCCACGGTCAATACAGCTGTAGGTAAATGCGATGTAATCGAGCGTACAGCGCTAGGTATGGCGATAGAGCCATGGCACACTCGACCTGTTCCGTCCGGCCTCCGGGAGCGCCATGGACCACTACAAGCAGCTCGAATCCTTCGTTTCCGTGGCGCTGCACGGAAGTTTTTCCGCCGCGGCCCGCAGCGAAGGCGTGGCCCCCAACGTCATGCGCGAGCGCATCGACGCGCTGGAGCAGCGCCTGGCGGCCCGGCTGGTGCATCGCAGCCCGCGCGGACTGTCGCTGACAGAAGCCGGCACCGGCTTCCTGGACGCCGCGCGCGCCTTGCTCGCCAACCTTGAGCAGGCCGAGGCGGCGGTCTCGGCCCGCGCCTCTGGCGCGCACGGCCATCTGCGCGTCACCGCGCCGGCGGGCTTCGGGCGCCGCCACATCGCCCCGCTGATCCCATCGCTGGTGGCGCGCCATCCCTCGCTCGACATCACGCTGGACCTGCACGACCACTACGCCAACCTGCCCACCGGCGACTTCGATTGCGCGCTCTTCATCGGCGATCCGCCCGACAGTGGCCAGGTCGCCATCCCGCTGGGCGGAACGCGGCGCGTGGTGGTCGGCAGCCCTGCCTACCTGGACCGCGCCGGCGTACCGGTCCGTCCCGCCGATCTCGCCCGCCACAACTGCCTGTGCTTCCACGGCGAAAGCCAGATGCAGGCCCGGCATTGGCAATTCCGCGTGGACGGGCGCCTGCTGCAACAGCCCGTCTCCGGTAACTTGCGCTGTTCGGACGGCTCGACGCTGCACCAATGGGCGCTGGCCGGCATGGGCCTGGCCTGGCGCGCGCTGTGGGAAGTCGAGGACGACCTGCGGCGTGGCCGGCTGCGCTCGGTGCTGGACGACTACGCGGTCGCGACCGTGGGCATCCATGCCGTGGTGCCCCAACGCCGGCACATGCCCTCGCGCGTGCGGGTGTTCATCGATCACCTGCGACAGACCTACGGCGACCCGGGTTATCCATCGGCGCCGGCGGCGCGGCTGTAGTTCAGGACGGCTGCGCGGCCCGCGCCTTGGCGTAACGGACGAACAAGGCAGGGACCTCGGGCAGGGTCCGGCCCCGCACGCCGACCAGCACCGGTTGCAGCCTGGGCGACTGTCCTGGCACGGCATGGAACTCCAGCACGCCCGCCTCCACTTCCGCCGCGAAGACACTGCGGCCGGCCAGGGTGAAGCAGCCCCCCAGCGCCAGCATCTCGCGCAGGATCTCGGCCGAACCCGCTTCCTGGAAAAGCGGCATCGCGGGGGTGACCCCCGCGTCCTGGAAAAGCAGCCTGACCGATGCTTCGTACAGCGCGCCGCGGCGCACGGAATACAGCGGCAATCCGGCCAGCACCTGCATCAGCGGCCGTCCGCCGGGCCGCACCGTCCCGGTCTTCGCCACCCAGCCCAGTTGCTCATTGAAACGGGCCTGGACCATCATGGTGCCGTCCACCGCGGCACCGGGCAGGAAGGCGCAATCGATGTCCCCTTCGTTCAGACAGGCGCGGATCTCCTCGGTGGTACCCGCACGCACGGTCAGCCGGACGCCCCGGTTCTCGCGGATGAAACCGGACAGCACCCTGGGCACCAGGCTTGCCGTGGCCGTATGGAAGGCGCCTATGCGCAATTCGGGACGGCCTCCGGCGACTTGCTGCACCGAGGCGACGGCGCTTGCCGACAGGCGCAGCAATTCGCGGCAATGCGGCAGCAGTGCCTCGCCCGCGCTGGTCAGGCCGACGCCCCGGTTGTGCCGGCGCAGCAGCGCCACGCCGATGCTGCCCTCCAGTTGGGCGATGCGGTTGGAGACGTTGGACTGCACGGTACCGAGCGACACCGCCGCCGCGGAAATGCTCTGGGCTTGCGCCACGGCCAGGAAGTAGCGGGCGGATTCAATGTCGAGCAGCGGAGCGTTCATCGGTCCAGCATAGCAGGACAACGCCTTTTGATATCCATGAAAAAGATCACTGCCATCTTTGAAGCAGAGATCCATGCCCGCGTGCCGGGTCTATCGTGGCGGCATGGAAAAAAGCTATGACGCAATCGTGATAGGCGCGGGATCCGCCGGCTGCATCGTCGCCCGCCGCCTGTCGGAGGACGGCCGCTGCCGGGTGCTGCTGCTCGAAGCGGGCCCGGACCCCGGTCCGCAGGAAACGCCGGCCATCCGCCACCCCTATCCGCTCTCGGCCTACGACGCGGCGCTGCAATGGCCCGGACTGAAAGGACAGATCGTAGGCGGCGCCGACCGCCGCATGGCCCGCGTCCCGCAGGGCCGGCTCGTGGGCGGCTCGTCGTCCATCAACGCCATGGTGGCGATGCGCGGAATCGCGGCGGACTTCGACGAATGGTGCGAAGCCGGCGCGCACGGCTGGAGCTGGCGCGACGTGGAACCCTACTTCCGCCGGCTCGAATCGGCCGATCCGCGCCAGGACTGCGACGATGCCGCCGCCATCGCCGTCGCGCGGCAGGCGGCATCGCCGCATCGGCGGCTCAGCAACGCCCTGCTCGACACCTGGGAGCAGGCGGGCTATCCGCGTATCGCGGATCCCAACACCGATTTCCGCGACGGCTGCTTCGTCCAGCCGGTCTCGACCGACCGGGGCGGCCGATGCTCCGCGAACCGAGCCTACCTGGGCACGGCCACGCGGGCCCGAGGCAACCTGGACATCCTGGCCGACACCCGCTGCCTGCGGTTGCGGATCGAACAGGGGCGCGTGTGCGGCGTCGAGGCCGAATCGGCGGGCACCCCGCGTCTCTTCCTGGCTCGCCGCGTCTTCCTGTGCGCCGGCGCATTGCAGACCCCCACCCTGCTGCTGCGTTCCGGCATCGGCGATGCCGCCGCGCTCGAAGCGCTGGGCATCCGGACGGTGGCGGATCTGCCCGGCGTCGGCCGCAACCTGCAGAACCATTGCGCCGTGCCCCTGGGCGTCATCCTGAAAGGCGGAAAGGGACTGCCGCCCGGCCTGCCGACGGCGCACGCGGCCCTGCGGCTGTCCTCGGGCGCGCATCGCTCCGGCGGCGACGTCTACCTGTCGGTCTGGGACCGCGCCGCGTGGCATGCCGCGGGCAGCCACGTGGGCGTGCTGAACGTCGTGCTGCACCGCCCCGCATCGAGCGGATCGGTCACCTTGCGCGCCGGCGACTGCCGGGTCGCGCCGGCCATCGATTTCAACATGCTCGATCACCGGTCGGACGTCGAGCGCCTGTCGATGGGCGTGCGCGCCGCGATGGAATTCCTGGAGAGCCCGCGCGTGCGCGCTATCGGCGGCGGCACCGGACTCGTCAAGCTGGGCAAGGCCGCCGCGTGGATGGGCTTTCGCACGTCCGCGACACGCCTGGCCAGCCGCGCCATGAGCGCCGCCGGCGGCCTCTGGCCCGGACTCCTGTCACCCCTGTATGCGCTGGCGGTGAAGCCGCTGCCGGATCCACTGCTGGGCGCCGCCGGTCCACAGGCCATGCAGGCGGCGCTGCGAGCGTCGATCGTGCTCCAGTACCACCATGTCGGCACCTGCGCGATGGGCCCGGCGGCCTCCCGGATGTCGGTGGCGGCGCCCGACGGCCAGGTCCATGGCGTGGCGGGGCTGACGATCGCCGACGCGTCCCTGCTGCCCGCGGTCCCGCGCGCCAACACCAATCTTCCGGTCATGATGGCCGCGGAGAAGATCTCGGCCATGTTCCTGCACCGATGAAAGAAAACACGCGCGCGAAGGGCGCGGACAAGGAGACATCATGTTGACACGACGGACCTTCCTGGGCATCGCCGCCGGCGCCGCCATCACCGTCCGGCCCGCGTTCGGGGAAACCTTTCCCGCGCGGCCGGTCAAGGCCCTGCTGGGCCTGAGCCCCGGCGGCGGCGCGGACCTGCTGGCCCGCATCCTCTTTCGCAGCATGGAGGCAGAACTTCACCAGCCCATCGTGCTGGAGAACCGGCCCGGAGCCGGCACCACGCTGGCGGCGGAGGGCACCGCCCGCGCCGAACCCGACGGCTACACGATGTACGTGGCCACGGGCAGCTATGTCACCAGCGCGGTCCTGCTGCGCGAACGCGGCGCGACGCTGCAGCGTTCGGGCCGGGGCCTGCTGGATGCGCTCGCGCCGGTCAGCCTGATGTTCACCGCGCCCTATTGCATCGCCGCGCGGCGCGGCTCGGGCCTGGACTCTATCCAGGACGTGCTGGCGCAGGCCCGGCGGCGCCCGGGCGAACTCACCTATGCCTCGTCCGGCATGGGCAGCCAGCCCCATTTCGCCGGCGAGCTGTTCCAGTCCGCCACCGGGACCAGGCTCCTGCATGTTCCCTACAAGGGCCTGGGGCCCGCCATCGTGGGCGTGCTGGGCGAACAGGTGCAGTTGGTGTTCTCGGACATGAACTCGGTCTTTCCCCGGCACCGCAGCGGCGAGATGAAGATCCTGGCGGTGACCGGCGATGCCCGGCCCGCCCTGGCGCCCGACATCCCGACGATGAAGGAATCCGGCATCGCCGGCATGGACATCGCCGCCTGGCAAGGCTATCTGGTGCCCGCACGGACGCCGGCCGCGCGCATCGACGTGCTGGCCTCGGCCATCGACCGCAGTCTGCGCGACCCGGCGGTGCGCGACCGCGTGCTCGAGAACGCCGGCGTGCCGGCGGACACGTCGCCGGCGCACTTCCGCGCCTTCCTCGAAAAGGAAACGCGGCTCTATCGCAGGCTCGCGGAATCCGCGGGCATCAAGGCGGATTACTAGCAGCATCAGGCAAGGACAGGGAGAGACAGGTGGTCAAATACGATTTTTCGGGACAGGTGGCCGTCGTGACCGGCGCGGCCAGCGGCGTGGGGCTGCGCATCGCGCAGGACCTGCTGGGCGCCGGCGCGCGAGTGTCGATGTGGGATGCCGGCGCCGAGACCCTGCGGGCGTCGGCCGCCTCCCTGGCCCGGGCCGACGGCATCGATCAGCGCACGGTGGACGTGCGGCGCCACGAGCAGGTGGAACAGGCGGCCCAGGCCGTCCTTGCCCGCTGGGGGCGGATCGACGTGCTGATCAACAATGCGGGGATCATTCGTCCGCCCGGCCCGCTGGCCTCGTCGTCGCTGGCCGACTGGGACGACGTCCTGGCCGTCAACCTGACCGGCACCTTCCACTGCTGCCGGGCCGTGATGCCCATCATGGCGCAGGCGGGATACGGGCGCGTGGTCAACGTCGGCTCGACCTCCGGCAAGGAAGGCAATCCCTACACGCCTTCCTACTCCGCGGCCAAGGCGGGCGTCATCGCGCTGACCAAGAGCCTGGGCAAGGAATTCGCCGCCAGCGGCGTGCTGGTCAACTGCGTCGCGCCCACCGTGCTGAACACGCCCATGACCCGCCGCAACATCGAGATCGCGCCGGAACGCACGCAGCGGCTGCTGCAAAAAATCCCCATGGGCCGCTTCGGCGAAGTGGAAGAACTGGCCGCCATGCTGGCCTGGTTGTCATCGCGGGCGTGCAGCTTCAGCACGGGTGCGGTCTTCGACCTGTCCGGTGGGCGCGCCACCTACTAGTTCCGCACGGCCTCACTTGACCCGCAAATAAAAAACGCCCGCAAGGGCGTTTTTTATTCAGACCGCAAACGGGGGCATCCATCGGCCCCAGGGCACAGCGGATCCGGCTCCGCCGGTCCGCCAGTGCCGCCCCGGGGACCCGGCGCCGGGCCGCCCCAAGGCGGGTCCCCGCTCCCTCGGGGGCCTGCCGCGTAGCGGCTGGGGGCTCACCATGCCGGGGCGCGCGTAAGCGCGTAGGGGGGCTTCTACCCCAGCTTGGCCAAGACCGCGTTCAGCGTGGCGCTGGGACGCATGGCCTTGCTGGCCAGCTCGGGGCTGGGACGGTAGTAGCCGCCGATGTCGTTCGGCTTGCCTTGCACCGCGCCCAGCTCGGCCACGATCTTGGCTTCGTTGTCGGCCAATTCCTTGGCGACGGGCGCGAACGCGGCCTGCAGTTCCTTGTCCCCGGTCTGGGCGGCCAGGGCCTGGGCCCAGTACAGGGCCAGGTAGAAGTGGCTGCCGCGGTTGTCCAGGCCGCCGACCTTGCGGGCGGGCGACTTGTCCTCGTCCAGGAACTTGCCGGTGGCCTGGTCCAGCGTGGTGGCCAGCACCTTGGCCTTGGCGTTCTTGTACGTGTCGGCCAGGTGTTCGATGGAAGCGGCCAGGGCCAGGAACTCGCCCAGCGAATCCCAGCGCAGGAAGCCTTCTTCCAGGAACTGCTGCACGTGCTTGGGCGCCGAGCCGCCGGCACCGGTCTCGAACAGGCCGCCGCCGGCCATCAGCGGAACGATGGACAGCATCTTGGCGCTGGTGCCCAGTTCCATGATGGGGAACAGGTCGGTCAGGTAGTCGCGCAGCACGTTGCCGGTGACCGAGATGGTGTCCTGGCCCTTGCGGATGCGCTCGACCGACAGCCGGGTGGCCTCGACCGGCGACAGGATGCGGATGTCCAGGCCGCTGGTGTCGTGGTCCTTCAGGTACTTCTCGACCTTGGCGATGATCTGGGCATCGTGGGCGCGGTTCTTGTCCAGCCAGAACACGGCCGGGGCGCCGGTGGCGCGGGCGCGGCTGACGGCCAGCTTGACCCAGTCCTGGACCGGCGCGTCCTTGGTCTGGCACATGCGGAAGATGTCGCCGGCTTCGACCGGCTGCTCCAGCAGCACCTTGCCGGCTTCGTCGACCACGCGCACCGTGCCGTCGGCCGGCAGCTGGAAGGTCTTGTCGTGCGAACCGTATTCCTCGGCGGCCTGGGCCATCAGGCCGACGTTGGGCACGGTGCCCATCGTGACCGGGTCGAACGGGCCGTTCTTCTTGCAGTCCTCGATGACGACCTGGTAGACGTCGGCGTAGCAGCGATCGGGAATCACGGCCTTGGCGTCATGCAGCTGGCCGTCCGGGCCCCACATCTTGCCCGACTCGCGGATCATGGCGGGCATCGAGGCGTCGATGATGACGTCGCTGGGCACGTGCAGGTTGGTGATGCCCTTGTCGGAGTTCACCATGGCCAGTTCGGGACGCCTGGCGTATTCGGCCTTGATGTCGGCTTCGATCTCGGCCTGCTTGTCGGCCGGCAGGTCCTTGATCTTGGCGTACAGGTCGCCCAGGCCGTTGTTGGGGTCGAAGCCGACCTGCTTGAGCGCGTCGGCGTGCTTGGCCAGCACATCCTTGAAGAACACGGACACCACCTGGCCGAACAGGATGGGGTCCGAGACCTTCATCATGGTGGCCTTCAGGTGCACCGAGAACAGCACGCCCTGCTTCTTGGCGTCCTCGATCTGGGCTTCGATGAAGCTGGCCAGTTTCTTCTTGCTCATGGTCGAGGCGTCGATGATCTCGCCCGCCTTGACCGCGGTCTTTTCCTTCAGCACCTTGGTCGTGCCGTCCTTGCCCACCAGCTCGATGCGGACGTTGCCGGCGTTCTCGACCACGGCGGACTTCTCGCTGCCGTAGAAGTCGCCGCTTTCCATGTGGGCGACGTGCGACTTCGAGTCGGCGCTCCAGGCGCCCATCTTGTGGGGGTGCTTGCGGGCGTAGTTCTTGACCGACAGCGGCGCGCGGCGATCGGAGTTGCCTTCGCGCAGGACCGGGTTCACGGCGCTGCCCTTGACCTTGTCGTAGCGGGCCTTGACGTCCTTGTCGGTGTCGTTCTTGACCTCGTCCGGATAGTCGGGAAGCTTGTAGCCCTTCTGCTGCAGTTCCTTGATCGCGGCCTTGAGCTGCGGGATCGAGGCGCTGATGTTGGGCAGCTTGATGATGTTGGCTTCCGGCTTGGTCGCCAGCTGGCCGAGGTAGGCCAGGTCGTCCGAGATCTTCTGCGCGTCGGTCAGGTACTCGGGGAACACGGCGATGATGCGGCCGGAAAGGGAGATGTCCCGCGTTTCGACGTCGACGCCGGCGGAACGGGTGAAAGCCTGGACGATGGGCAGCAGCGAGTACGTCGCCAGTGCAGGCGCTTCGTCAGTGAGGGTGTAGATGATCTTCGACGTGGTAGACATTCTTTATTGAATCTCACTCGATTACGGAAGTAGCGGAGATTCTCGGACAACCCCCTGGGACCGGGCATGCACTGGCGGCCATGCAGGGGACGTCGCGCGGGCGCCCTGACACCCGCGCGACGGCTTCGATTGCCTGAAGAATCGCGTCCTCGCGAATGCCGTGGCGGCCCGGGCCTCCCGGCCCCGGATCCGCGGCTTTCACAATGCGGAGTGAGATTTTATCACTGCCTGCCTGGTCGGCGCCCCGGGCGGCAACGACGGGAAAGCCGTCCCGTCATGCACATCCGAGCACGACGCGGACCGCCAGCGCTCGGCCGCGCCGGACGCGACTCCGGCGACAACCGCGCCTTTCCGGCTCGACCGGGCACGGCACTTGCGCAATCGGGTCGCCCGTGGCGGGCATGCGTGCCCGCCGCCGTCCATCCACCTTCCAATCGGAGATCTTCATGCGCGCCATCCTGCTCTGGCTCCTGGGCGTTCCCATTCCCATCATCATCCTGCTCGCCCTGTTCTGGCACTAGCGCCCGCGCCGCTTCGCGGTCCACGCCTCCTTCCAACCACAAGAAAAGGCCACCTCATGGAAAACGCTACATCCGCAGGTAATTCTTACGTTTCCAGCCCCACCCTGGCACGCGCGAACGAATCCCCCGCGTCCGCGGTCTCCTGGGCCGCCATCATCGCCGGCGCCGTCATCGCCTCGGCGGTCTCCTTCATGCTGCTCGCCGGCGGCGCGGGACTGGGCTTCGTCTCGATGTCCCCGTGGTCCGGCGAAGGGGCCTCGGCCACCGCGCTGGGCATAGGCGCCATCGTCTGGATGATCCTGACCCACATCATCGCGTACGGCCTGGGCGGCTACCTGGCCGGACGGCTGCGCACGAAATGGGTCGGCATCCACACCGACGAGACCTACTTCCGCGACACCGCGCACGGCTTCCTGGTGTGGGCGCTGAGCGCCGTCGTCAGCGCCATCGTGCTCGGTTCAGCGCTGATGTCCGCCGCGGCCGGCACGGCGAAGGCCGGCGCCACCATCGCCGCGGGCACCGGCGCCGCAGCCACGGCCGCCGCCGGGCAGGCGATGCAGACGGACCAGGGCGGCATGCCGACCGGCTACGTGGCCGACCTGCTGCTGCGGAGCGAACAGCCCAACCCGGCCGGGGACCCCGGCGCGGTGCGGGCCGAGGTCGGCCGCATCGTCGCCGCCAGCGTAGCCCGCGGGGAGCTGAGCGCCGAGGACCGCGGCTACCTGGCGCGGGTCGTCTCGGCGCAGACCGGCGCCGACCAGGCCACGGCCGAGAAGCGGGTGGACGACGTCGTCACGCGCGCCCGGCAGGCGGCCCAGCAGGCCGAGCAGACCGCGCGGCAGGCGGCGGACACGGCCCGCAAGGCGGCCGCTGCGTTCGCCCTGTGGGCCTTCGCGGCCATGCTGATCGGCGCCTTCGTGGCAAGCTGGATGGCCACCGTGGGAGGCCGGAGCCGCGACGACATCGTCTAGCGGAACGGGCCGGGCCGGCCGCGGGCGTCGATTTGCGCGACAATTGCGGCATCGACCACACGCGGCGCCCGCCGGCCCGCCCCAGCCCCTTCCCCCCGCAATGACAGCGCCGCGCAGCGACACCCCCTTCAGCCTCAAGCAGATCGCCGTCCCGGCATTCGGTCCATCAGTCCTCTACGGCGTCGGCAACGGCGCCATCCTCCCGATCATCGCGCTCAGCGCCCGCGAGCTCGGCGCCTCGGTGGCCCTGGCCGGATTGATCGTGTCCCTGATGGGAATAGGTTCGCTGGTCAGCAACATCCCGGCCGCCATGATCACGTCCCGCCACGGGGAACGCCGGTCCATGGCGGGCGCGGCCGCGTTCAGCGTGCTGGCGCTGCTGCTGTGCATCTTCGCCACGCATGCCTGGATGCTGGCCGTGGGGGTCTTCCTGGTGGGCATGGCGGCGTCAGTATTCATGCTGGCCCGCCAGACCTACCTGATCGATGCCGTGCCCTCCTACATGCGGGCGCGAGCACTCTCCACACTGGGCGGCACCAACCGGATAGGCGTCTTCATCGGCCCTTTCGCCGGCGCCGCCATGATCCACTTCGTGGGCATCAACGGTGCCTACTGGGTGGCCGCGGTGGCGATCTCGGGCGCCGGGCTGATCGCTCACCTCGCGCCCGAGATGGGCGGCCAGCTCCATGCCGATCCCGCGCGCGCCAAGCCGCGCGTCCAGGACATCGCGCGCGACCATGCCAAGGTGTTCCTGACCCTGGGCCTGGGCATTCTGCTGGTCAGCGCCCTGCGCTCGTCGCGCCAGGTCGTGATCCCGCTGTGGGCCGACCACCTGGGGCTCGCGCCGACCGCCGCCTCGATCATCTACGGGCTGGTGGCCGCCATCGACATGTCGGTGTTCTACCCGGCCGGCACGATCATGGACCGGCACGGCCGCCTGTGGGTGGCGCTGCCCTCCGTGCTGCTGATGGGCGGCGCGCTGATGGCCACCTCGCTGACGACCGGCGTCGTGTCCTTCCTGATCGTGTCGCTGATCCTGGGCTTCGGCAACGGCATCAGTTCGGGCATCGTCATGACACTGGGGGCCGACTCCTCGCCCGCCCATGGACGCACGGAGTTCCTGGGCATCTGGCGCCTGATCGCCGACGTGGGCAACAGCCTCGGACCGGTCATCCTGTCGGCCATCACGGCCGTGGCGTCGCTGACCATAGGGGTGGCATCGGTAGGCACGCTGGGGTTCGCAGCGGCGGCCGTCCTTTGGCGGTGGCTGCCGAAGAGGTCCCCCCCTACGCGCTGACGCGCGCCCCCCAGGGGGCGATGCGGGTGGACCGGCGGAGCCGGATCCACCGCATCCTGGGTCTAGTACTCGATTCTTGGGTTGTGGCACCGGTGCTATCGCTGGCTGCCGGCGACAGCACCGGTGCTACAACCCAAGACAGTTTCCCCAGACCCAGGAAACCGCGGATCTGGCTTTGCAGTCCGCCGGTTTCGCCCCCTCGAGGGGCCCGCGCAAGCGGGTAGGGGGTGGGCTTCCCCGACCGGCGGAGTCGGATCCTGGGTCTGCTCTTCGTTACTCGGGTTTTACTCCGGCTTCGGCGATGACTTCTTCCCAGCGCTTCTTTTCGCTGCGGATGAAGTCGCGCGCCTGGGCGTGGGACTTGATCATCGGATAGGTGCCCAGTTCCGCCAGGCGGGCGGCGAAGGGGCCCTGGCGCAGCGCCGCGTTGACGTCGGCGCTGGTCCGGTCGATCACGGCCTGGGGCGTGCCCTTGGGGGCGAACATGGCGAACCAGCCGGAAGCGACGGTGCCGGGTACGGCGTCCTTGGCCAGGGGAATGCCTTCCAGGCCGGGCAGCGCTTCGTCGGCCGTGACGGCGATGGCCTTGATGCGGCCGCTGCGCACCAACGGAAGCAGCGGCGCGGTGCCGTCGATGTACAGCGGGATGTCGCCCTTGATCAGCGCCTGGATGGCCTGCGTCGTACCGCTGAAACCGATCTGCCGGAACCGGGCATGGGCGTACTGGCCCATCATCTCGGAGGTCAGGTGGGGAACGGATCCGCGGCGGGGGCTGCCGATGACCACGTCGTCGGGCCTGGCGCGGGCGGCGGCCAGGATCTCGGCCACGCTCTTGTACGGCGCCTGGGCATTGGCGACGAACAGCATCGGCGTATAGGCGATGGTGGCCACCGTCTCGGCATCGCGTTCGATGTCGAAGCGGGCTTCCTTGTACATGACCGGTGTGGTCACGGCCGCCGCGGCATGAAAGAGCCCCAGCGTATAGCCGTCGGGCGCGGCCTGGGCCAGTTCCTGCATGGCGGCGATGCCGTTGCCGGCGGGGCGGTTCTCCACCACCACCTGCTGGCCCCACGCCGCGGTCAGCCGTTCGGCCATCAGCCGCGCGATGATGTCGGGGGCGCTGCCGGCGATGGACGGCACCACCATCTTCACCATGCGGGCCGGATAGGTCTCGGCGGCAAGCGCCGGCACCGCGGCCAGGATGCCCGCCAGCGCGGCGGCGCAGGCCAGTTTGCGATCCATGTCGTGTCTCCTCCGGTACGCGCGGGCAGGCTGGGCGCCACCCGCTCCTCGACCATATTTGATATCCATTCAATTAATGTACGAATAATTGATTGAGTATCAAATAATGGTTTGTACGGAGGCAGGACGCGCGCCGCGCCGTGGCGATCCTATCCCTGGCGCGGGCGCCGGGTAGAGGAAGCGCCCGCGCGCCAGGCGGCGATGCCGTCCAGCGTGATGCGCAGCCCTTCGTCGAAAGCCGTGGCCGAACTCAGGCGAGCGAACGAGCGGCTGATGGCGCGCGCGGCGGGGTAGGGATCCGCCGACTCCAGCCGCGCCCGGATGAAATCCTCGTGGTAGGCCGGCATCTGCCGCGAGGCCTCGGCCATGCTGGCGCCCACCAGGTACTGGGCGATCAGGTGGTAGGCCAGCGCCACCTGGTCGTTCGTGAAGCCGCCCTGCATGATGGCCGAGGCCATGTGGTTGAAGAACACCATGCCGTAGTCGGTCTCGTCCGGCTCGACGTCCTGGAACAGGCGGTAGCGGTTGTGCGAGGCCACGTACATGCTGGCCCCCGGATTGGCGATGGCCACCGCGAAGCTCAGCCGCGCGATGGTCTCGACGTCCGAGCGCCAGTCGCCAGTCAGCGCGGGCAGCTTCTCGACCCGCTGGCGGTAATAGTCGTTCAGGACGCCCGACACCAGCTTGTCGCGTCCGCCCATGTAGTAGTGGATGAGGCCCGGCGCGACGCCGAAATCGCGCGCCAGCTGCACCATCGAGATCTGGTCCAGCGGCATGCTCTTGGCCAGTTCTATCGCGCGCTGGAGTATGGCCCAGCGGCTCAGCATGGGCTCGGCGGTGATCGGCGATTCGACCTTGGGAGGCCGGCCGCGGCGGCGGGGAACGGGGGCCTGGGCGGCGGCCTTCTTGGGGGCGGGCATGGCGGGCGGGGCGGGTGGAGACGGCTCTATCGTAGAAAATTATTGCCAGGGCGGCAATTTCCGCGTCCGTCGCGCCCGCTATCCGGCCAGCGCCGCCACCCCGGCCTCCTCCATCTCGCGGACCAGTTCCGGATACTGGAGCTTCAGGCGGTCGCGATCGACCCGCCCCGTGCGGGTCATGAAGCGGTAGACGAATTCGTGCGGCGAGTCGATCCGCATCCATTCGCGCACGCGCTCGTACCAGGTGTAGGACGCTTCCGAGGCGCGGATGAGCCGCTGCTTGGCGGGCTTGCGCGACGCCACGTACAGCGCCAGCGCACCGCCGACGTCGTCCGGGCGCTGCCGCAGTGCCTCGGCCAGCGCGACGGCGTCCTCCATCGCGATGCGGGTGCCCGAACCGATGGAGAAATGCGCGCTGGCCAGCGCATCGCCCAGCAGCACGCGGTTGCCCGCATGCCAGGATCGATTGCGCACCACCGGAAACTGGCGCCAGCTGGAATGGTTGGACACCAGCCCATGCCCGCCCAGCTCCGGCGCGAACACCTGTTCGAACAGGGCTTGCCGCCCCTGCGCGTCCATCGCCTCCATGCCGAACTCGACCCAGGTCCGGTCGTCGCACTCGGCCACGAAAGTACTCATGGCCGCCGAGTACGGGTAGTAGTGCGCGACGAAGCAGCCGCCCCGCCATTCGCGGAACACCAGTGCCGGCGTCTCGAAGGCCTTGTCGACGCCATACCAGGCGAAGTGGTTGGTCAGCCGGCCGTGCGTCGTGCCGAAGGCGGCTTCGTCGGCCGCGCGCAGCGTCGAATTCACGCCGTCCGCGCCCACCACCAGGTCGGCGTCCAGCGCATGGACGTCGGCCAGCCGGTGCTCGTGGCGTACGTCCACGTCCAGGCGGCGGGCATGGTCCTGCAGGATGCGCAGCAGGTCGATGCGCGGAATCGCGCCGCCGCCCGCCCCCGGCCGGCGCACGACGATGGGCCGCTCGCGCATGACGATG